>JBATLR010000072.1:0-5208 GCA_049289415.1 Nitrospirales bacterium | reverse complement strand
CGCCTAGCCAGTGCCATGGCGCAGAAGGTACCCCGGTATCCATTCGGAGCCGTGATCGTTCGCCGGACAATCGGAGAGATTCTCGCGAAAGGGTATAACCGTTCTTCCCGCAATCCTACCCTCCACGGCGAAATCGATGTCATCAATCGTTGTGCGGCCAAGCACGCACCGGTGGATTGGACCGCACTTGATTTGTATACGACCGCTGAACCCTGCCCCATGTGTCAGAGTGCGATCGAGTGGGCCGGCATTGCTACCGTGTACTTTGGCACATCGATTCCGTTTCTCCAACAACTCGGTTTTCGGCAAATTGATATTCGGGCCGAGGAGGTGGCACGGAGGACGCCATTTCGAAATACGAGAGTGATTGGGGGGATTCTGGAGCAAGAGTGTAATGCGTTGTTTGAGGAGGCGCAGCGGAGTGGTATTTAGATGCCGGGGTTCGTCCCGGCGGCCGAGCCACTTTTGTTTCGGCAAAAGTGGCCAAAACCATTGACGCCCCGTCTGGCCTCATTGAAGAGGAGGGACGCTAACTCTTTGAAGAGCGGCCCAACTCGCCGGGCTCAGACAAGGTCCGCAACGGATAAGAGCGTCCCTCCTGGGAGCCAGCCGGCAGGCGTCGGAACAATGGGACTAGTTGGAGCGCCGGCCCGGGTAGCCGACCTGAAGGTGATTATTAATAAAACTGCCTCATCTATTCTGTCCGCCACATTCTGTCGTCCCTTAGTCGGGAATAAAGATGGATTCCCGGTGACGACCGGCGGGAATGACGACTGCTCAATAGAAACTTTCGCCCAATTCTACCACCTATGCACCCTTTTCTAAGGGTTTTTTTCTTCTGATTCTTCACTAAACTCACCAAGCCGAACCTGGCGAAAATGCCCTGGACTCGCGACCGTGAAAAAGCCTTGTAACTTCGGCTGAGATGAAAAGAAGATCTGCAAGAACGACATCTGCTCAACAGGGGACTGTCCGCCCAAACGAAACAAGACAATGCCGGGAGCAGACGGTTGCCGACAGCGAAACACTAATTCGCCAAAATCACGATCGAACGTCAACAACACACGAGATTGAGTTACGGCTTCGCGCAACACATCCTCATCGGAAGACGATATCAGAGACTCCGCCGCATACAGGACATCGTCGCCGTGCGTTCGTAGAAAATGGACAATCCCAGCAGGAAAATTTTCGTCGGCAAGATACCGTTCACTCATGCGGGCGTACCGGTCGGCGGAAGCAGATAGAACCGTTCCTCCCGGAAAATTTCCGCAGCATACGCCAGAACCGCACGGATGCGTTCCTCAGTCAGGTTGGGATAATTGTCACATAAGGCAGCCTGGTCCCATCCAGCCGCCAGCAAATCAAGCACGAACTCCACAGACAGGCGAGTTCCCTTGAGAACCGGTTTTCCCCCCAAAATTGCTGGATCTGAAACAATGTAGTCTCGCCAATTAATGGCTGCCATAATGCTTCTCCTTAACGAAATCTTTCGGCAATAGGTTGCCTAACATTAAAAGTATAGCCAAGAGCCTATGAGAAGTCACCAATCCCATATCATCCAATGATTGGGGCGGGGAATGTTTAAAGACAATTTATTTTGATGGAATAATGCAAAGACGGCCATGCCCAGAGGGGATAGAAGCGCGATTAGGATTCTCGCCTCTTCTTGAGGAAGGAAAGATGGCGGGCCGATGGGGAGTGTCAGGAACAATGTAAAGGATTGATTGATGTCGGGGTTTCGCCCCCGTACGACGAGGTCTCCTTCGGCCGGGCTCAGGACAGGCTTTTGTTTCGGCAAAAGTTTCCAAACAAAGGTCGCGCTCCGCGAGACGCACCTTGCAAAACGACGCCCCGTCTGGCCTCATTAGAGCGGAGGGACGCCAACCCTAACCAGAGCGGCCCAACTCGCGGGGCTCAAACAAGGGCCGCTAAATGCGAAGAGCGTCCCTCCCTGGGACCAGCCGGCAGGCGTCCAACAAAATAGGAAAAGAATCCTTATCTGATTTCCAAAAAGGTGGTTGATCGCAAAAAAGAGAAGTGAGTGGCAGATAGGTGGTGACGTTCGGCCCGGCAGGCGTCGAAAAAAATGCTGTGTAGGATGAGAACGCGTGATGTGAAACTGCCGTGAATTGGTTAGGGCACAGATCCATCACCCTTGACTAAACAATCGTATGACGATAGCATGATCGATCATGAATTTGTAAGGAGATTTGATATGGCCACGACCACGATTTCACCGAAATTTCAAATTGTGATTCCCAAGGACGTGCGGGAAAAACTTCACCTCAGTCCTCAGCAGCGTTTGCAGGTTGTAGAAAAGGGTGGAGTCATTACCCTGGTACCGGAAGTGCCGCTTAAAAATCTAAAGGGGGCACTGAAGGGCATGTCCAAGACAGCCATTCGCGAAAAACAGGATCGGCTGTGAAGATCTTAATGGATTCCAGCGGATGGATTGAATACTTCACCGCAGGTCCCCTCGCCGAGCGTTATGCGACCTATTTCACACCCCGCTATATCTGCATCATCCCAACCATTGTCCTGTATGAGGTGTATAAAAAAATCAAACGGGAAAAAGGAGAAGAGACGGCATTATTGCTTTCGGGACAACTCAGTGCCAACCATATGATTCCGCTCACTGAATCCATCGCTTATCTGGCCGCCGATTTGAGCTTATTGCACGGTTTAGCAATGGCCGATGCCATCGTGTTTGCCACCGCCAAGGATCAAAATGCACAAGTTGTCACGGGAGACGCAGACCTGAAGAATCTGCCTGGGGTGATCTATATCAAATAGGAACACCCGCATTAGTCAGAACGCGTTTTTGGGGGAACGGTGCTCCGGCCATCTTCTATGACGCGACACCAAATAAATGTGTAATGGCCTTTTCTTTTCGTTTTCCTCCGGCCCCCTCGCTTCTTAGGAGTAAATTTTGTGTTGAATAGTTCGCTGCCCACTAGCGGACAAAGATAGGAAGACAATATGCGATATGCCATTGTGATTGAAAAATCGCCTGCAAACTTTGCAGCGTATGTGCCGGATTTACCTGGATGTGTGGCAACCGGGGCGACCCTGGATGAAACGGAAACCCTTATACGAGAAGCGATTGCATTCCATCTCGAAGGACTACAGGCTGATGGCCAACCCCTCCCACCACCGAGTTGCCAGGTCGAATACGTGGAGGTTTCAGTCTAACTCCGCTTTCCACTGTGTCCCTTCCATGCCGGGGGTCGGCCCGGCAGCCGAGCCACTTTTGTTTCGGCAAAAGTGGCCAAAACCATTGACGCCCCGTCTGGCCTTCTTGAAGAGGAGGGACGCTAACTCTTTGAAGAGCGGCCCAACTCGCCGGGCTCAAACAAGGGCCGCTAAATTCTAAGAGCGTCCCTCCTGGGAGCCAGCCGGCAGGCGTCGGATCAACTGTCCACATGCTGATTGGTAGGGCCACCCGGTTGGCCGACCTGCAGGTAAAGGTTCGGGAAAACCACTTTATTTTTTTCACTGTTCGATGCCGCCTGCTGGGTCTTCTGGAAAAATTGAGGAGTGATGAACGGATAAACGTTGATGACCTTTTTGCCTAATTTACGGTTTTCTTCTTGTCTTGCCTGGGCTATGATAGAAACACAAGCGAGGTTAATTATGGACGAACACGTTCTTCTCCAACGAATCACTGTGAATCCTAAAATTTTCGGCGGCAAACCGATTATTCGTGGTCGTCGGCTGGCTGTCGAGCATGTCCTCGGCATGATGGCAGCCGGTGACTCCACTGAAACCATCCTACAAGGTTATCCGTGGTTGGAACCAGCTGATATCCAAGCCTGTTTGGCTTATGCCCACCGGCTCGTCGGTCACGAACAGATTGATCCCCTCCCCGTCGAATCACCTTCGTGAAAATCCTACTCGATACGTGCATCTGAAATGGTTTGCACTGCATGAACCTACCCAATGGAGAACATGCCGTTGTCGAACCCGATAAGGTAAGGGATTACCTGCTTGATGTGGCTCATCCCGATGGATACGGAAAAGCGGCATTCTTTACGGCCGTGGGCTTTCAGCGCAAAGCATGGGAGGCGTTGGCTGAAGCTTTGCGACAGCTTGCACGGAGCTCTCCTGTGACAAAAAGCATGACATCCGTGCATGGGGAGAAGTATATTGTTGATGGTATGGTACTGACACCGCAGGGGCAGTCCGTCAGCGTGCGGACCATATGGATTGTTGATGAGGGTGAAAATCGGCCTCGTTTGGTGACGGCCTATCCACGAGAACAGGAGTCTTGACCATGATCAAAGAACATGACCGAGTAGTTTTAGCCGTTGACGTTCCCTCTGAAGCCCTTGTGGCGGGAGATGTCGGAACGATCGTTCATGTCTATCAGGACAAGCAGGCCTTCGAGGTGGAATTTACCACCCTGGAAGGGAAAACCGCTGCAGTCGTGACATTGGAGGTTCTTCAGGTTCGTCCGGTGGGCAAACGCGAGATCACTCATGCTCGTGAGTTGGCTTCTCGATAACCCAAATCCCCACGCCGCGTCACCGATCCGCCTCTCGGGACGTGTTGTTTCGCGTATCTCTCTTTTTACAGCCGAACAGTCGCAAGATGGATTTCACACAAGCCAGCTGGAAAAAGTAGGGGGACTGAATGCGATATGCCATTGTGATTGAAAAATCGCCCGTAAACTTTGCGGCGTATGTGCCGGATTTACCTGGGTGTGTGGCAACCGGAGCGACCCTGGATGAGACCGAAATTCTTATACGGGAAGCGATTGCCTTCCATCTTGAAGGAATACAGGCGGATGGCCAACCCCTCCCACCTCCGAGTTGCCAGGTCGAATACGTCAAAGTTTCAGTCTAACTCCTCTTTCCACTGTGTTCCTTCCATACCGGGGTTTCGCCCCCGGACGGCGAGCCACTTTGGTTTCGGTCAAAGTGGCCAAAACCATTGACGCCCCGTCTGGCCTCATTGGAGCGGAGGGACGCTAATTCTGAGAAGAGCGGACCAACTCGCAGGGCTCAGACAAGGTCCGCTAAATCTAAAGAGCGTCCTCCTTTGGGCCAGCCGCAGGCGTCGGACTACAACCAACCTTGCAGGGTTTCCGCCGGGATCTATTTAAAACAAGAGAAGATGCACTCAACTTGAAGGAGGCCTAGGGTCTTGGTCTTTGCTGTGTTCATGACCTGACAGGAGGAATTTTTCCTATTAGCCCCAATTCTGGCT
>JBATLR010000071.1:0-12446 GCA_049289415.1 Nitrospirales bacterium | reverse complement strand
CCCGTATGCCTCTTCAGCTGAACTACGACCCAAAACGGCCTCTGTTGTCCGTGACCTTTCGGGTTATGAATGGCGGGACGGGGAGTGGATGGCAGCCAGGCAAAGCTGTGATCCCCTCGCTCAGCCTTGGTCTATCTATGAGGTGCATTTGGGATCCTGGAGACGTATTCCAGAGGAAGGGTCTCGATGGCTGACCTACTCGGAATTAGCGGAAACCCTCATTCCCTATGTGAAGGACATGGGGTTTACCCACATTGAGCTGATGCCGGTGACGGAACATCCGTTTGACGGGTCTTGGGGATATCAGGCCACCGGGTATTTTGCACCCACAAGCCGGTTTGGCACTCCTGCGGAGTTTATGTCGTTTGTGGATGCCTGTCATCAGGCCGGAATCGGGGTCCTGATGGATTGGGCTCCTGCGCACTTTCCGGAAGATCCCCATGGCTTGGCCTGGTTTGATGGGACAAATTTGTATGACCATTCGGACCCGCGGCTCGGATTCCATCCCGAATGGAATAGCCGGATCTTTAATTACGGCCGGACCGAAGTCAAAAACTTTCTCATCAACAGCGCACTCAGCTGGTTTGACCGGTATCACATCGATGGCCTTCGGGTGGATGCTGTCGCGTCGATGCTCTATCTCGATTATGCCAGAAAATCCGGCGAATGGATTCCCAATAAATTCGGGGGCAGGGAGAATCTTGCAGCGGTGGAATTTTTGAAGGAGCTGAATACCGTGGCTCACCAGGAACATCCCGGTATTGTGATGATTGCCGAAGAATCCACCGCATGGCCGGGGGTCTCTAAACCGACCTATGTGGGAGGTTTGGGATTTACGTTCAAATGGAACATGGGGTGGATGCACGATACCCTGGATTATTTTAGCCTGGATCCTATCTATCGGAGATATCATCAACATAACGTGACCTTCGGATTAGTCTATGCATTTACCGAAAACTTTGTCCTCCCGCTTTCTCATGATGAAGTGGTCCATGGCAAGAAATCGCTCCTGGATAAAATGCCCGGGGACGAATGGCAGCGATTTGCGAATTTGCGGGCCTTGTATGGACACATGTGGGGTCATCCTGGAAAGAAAATGTTATTCATGGGCTGCGAGATCGGCCAATGGTGGGAATGGAACCACGATGATAGCCTGCAATGGCATTTGCTTGAGTACGATCGGCATCGGGGTCTTCAGCGGTACGTCGCTGATCTTAATCGATTATATGCCTCACAACCCGCGCTCCATCAAGTCGAATATGATTGGACCGGGTTTCAGTGGATCGATCTTCATGACAGTGATAATTCGACACTCACGTATTTCAGGCGTGCCAAAGATCCTTCCGATATTGTGGTCTGTGCTTTGAATCTTACCCCTGTTCCTCGAGAAGCCTATCGAATGGGCGTGCCGACCGCCGGATATTATCGAGAGCTTTTGAACAGTGACTCTGAGGCGTACGGTGGAAGCAATATGGGGAATGCCGGAGGAGTACAGGCCGAAGACCTGCCTTGGCATGGCCAACCGTTTTCTGTGCTTATTACCATTCCGCCGTTAGCCGCTGTTTTTTTTAAACCTGCCTAGATTCCCAGGATCTCTGTAAAATGTAAGTTCTTCCTCTTCTCTTTCGATCAGGTTGGGATGGTGAGCCCGCAACGACTTCTCCTTTTCACCGGACATACCCCTTTGGAGAGAGAATGTTCTTCTTCCTCATGCTCGTCCTTAATGGTCTTGGCCTGAACCTAATCAGCTTTCAGAAAGATCCAGGCTGGATAAGGTGGAAGCTTGAGAGAAACCTGTTCCACATTTTGAAGGTTTAGGATAGAGGGAGCCAGGAGGGCTTCTTGATCGCCAGCGGCGAAGGTGCCACTATCAAGACGGGATTCCCAATTCCCTTTTGGAAGCTTCACTAACGCTAAAGATGCCTTGTGGTGAAACCCTAGAAGGACCAGTGTCTCGGGTCCCTGTTTGGCACGGCGATGAATGATCAGCAATTGACTTTTCGCATGTGACCCAATCTGGATTCTATGGCCTTTCCCTCCGGTACCTAATGCGGGAATGGACTTACGCAGGTGAATCAACGCCTGGCACCACCGGGCGTGGGCGTGTTGTTGGGGATTGGTCTCAAGACAAGGATGAAGGGTGGAACGATCGAAGGTCTCTTGAGCATAGGGATCAGGAATATCCGTCCATCCGAACGCCGCGAATTCCCTGGTTCTTCCCTGTCTGACGGCTTCAATTAACGCAGGATCCCCGTGGTCGATGAAATACAAAAAAGGCGCGGTTTCGCCGTATTCTTCTCCCATAAATAAGAGAGGAAGGTAAGGCGAGAGAAGCACGGTGGCATTGGCGACTTTGAGGGCTTCAAAGCTCACCAAAGTGCTGAGGCGATCTCCCTGTGCACGATTGCCGATTTGATCATGATTTTGGGCGCACACCACAAGTTGTGTTGGTGAGCATGGTTTAAACGAATTGCCATGTTTCCTTCGCCGATGTGGAGAGTACTGTCCGGAATAGACCACGCCTTCTCGAATCGCCTTCACCAGGTCTTTTAGCTGTCCAAAGTCTTCATAGTAGCCCTTACGCTCTTTTGTCAGGACGGCATGCAGGGCATGATGAAAGTCATCGCTCCATTGCCCGTCCAGCCCATGCCCCCCTCGTGAGAGAGGCGAAATGATGCGGACATCATTCAGGTCGCTTTCGGCAATGACCTGTACCTGGCGCTCGAGTCGTTGTCCCTCTGTATGGACGGCTTCCCCAATGTCCTGAAGGAGATGCTTGGCACTGAAGTCGAAGATGCCGTGAATCGCATCCAGGCGTAACGCATCAATGTGATACTCATGAATCCAGTAGACGGCATTGCTGATCATGAAATGTCGGACAGCATCGCTTTCGGGTCCATCGTAGTTGAGGGCGCTCCCCCATGGGGTTTTATAGGTATCGGTAAAGTATGGACCAAACTCACCAAGGTAATTCCCTTCCGGGCCCAGGTGGTTATAGACCACGTCCATGATCACCGCGAGACCGGCTGCATGACAGGCATTGACGAGTCGCTTGAGGCCGTCGGGGCCCCCATAGTTGTGCTGCGGAGCAAAGAGGAAGGTTCCATCGTATCCCCAGTTTCTGGACCCAGGACATTGCGCCACCGGCAAGAGTTCAATGGCGGTGATGCCAATCTGGTCACGCAAATAGGGCAGACGGCTGATGATGGCATCAAAGGTACCCTCCGGTGTAAAGGTGCCGGTATGGAGCTCGTACATGATGTATTGGTCAAGGGGCAGGCCACGCCAAGCTGTATCTGTCCAGGAAAAGGCAAGAGGATCGATAATTTCCGAGGGGCCGTGTACACCATCCGGTTGCGATCGGGAAGCCGGATCAGGGCGCTCCATGGAGTGATTTAATACATACTGATATCGGGTGCCTGGAGAAAGGTCTTGCACGGTGCCTTTCCAATATCCAAAGGATTCCTGGTTGAGGGGAGTCGGTTCCCCGGTACTTCCCATGATTTTGACGGCCACCGACCGGGCCTTGGGTGCCCACACCCGAAACTCGACAGAAGAGGAGTCGATACACGATGCCCCCAGTTCTAGTCGCCATGGTAAGGCCTTCAAATTTTTCAAACGTGTTTTCTCCCTGCTGTTATTTTTCGATAAGATAAATGGCTGGTGGGCAATGCTGGTTGATGATGGAAATCTTAACAAATAACTGGAGGGCTGTATATGGAATGCCAGGAGCGTCTGATTGCGTTTGCCCCGTTTTGAGATATGCTGTATTATCGTCCCCCGCTATTCCCGATATCCGGAAACCCACATCCAGGAGAGCAGAATAATATGAGAATTTGGCCAGGTCGATCATACCCGCTTGGGGCCACATGGGATGGGCAGGGAGTTAATTTTGCGCTGTTCTCCGAAAATGCGACTGGGGTGGATCTTTGCCTGTTTGACACTGAACTTCAGGACCAGGAAACCCACCGGATTACCATTGAGGAACGAACGGATCAAGTCTGGCATGTGTATTTACCTGAGGTGCGACCCGGCCAACTCTATGGATACCGGGTGCATGGGCCATATGATCCTGAAGCGGGACACCGGTTTAATCCTGCCAAGCTTCTCATCGATCCATATGCGAAATCCTTGACGGGTGTCGTGCGATGGTCCGATTCCATGTTTGGGTATCGGCTTGGAGATCCGGCAGGCGATCTTTCATTCGATGATCGGAACAATGCGGCAAACATTCCTAAAGGGGTGGTCGTCGACCAGGCCTTTAGCTGGGGAGGAGACCAACGTCTGAATATTCCCTGGGAGCAGACGGTCATCTATGAAGTCCACGTCAAAGGAATGACGATGCGACATCCGGATGTTCCTGAATCATTGCGGGGAACCTATGCAGGCTTAGCGTCTCCGGCGATTCTTGAATATTTGCAATCGCTCGGGATTACCGCAGTGGAATTGTTGCCGGTTCACCATTTTGTGAATGATCTCTATCTGAAAGAAAAGGGCCTCACGAATTATTGGGGGTATAACTCCATTGGGTATTTTGCTCCGGACATCCGGTATTCGGCCTTCCCCGGTGGAGGAGAAAAGGTCGATGAGTTCAAATCCATGGTCAGGAAACTTCATAGTGCCGGCATCGAAGTCATCCTTGATGTGGTCTATAACCATACCGGGGAAGGGAATCACTTCGGGCCGACGTTATCGTTCCGGGGGATTGATAACGCCTCCTATTACCGGGTGTCTCCGGACAATCCACGCTATTACATGGATTACACCGGCTGTGGAAATACGTTGAATGTCCGACATCCACGGACCTTACAGTTGATCATGGACAGTTTGCGGTATTGGGTGAATGATATGCATGTGGATGGTTTCCGGTTTGATCTGGCATCCGCGCTCGCACGGGAATTACATGATGTGGATCGACTCAGCGCCTTTTTTGACATCATTCACCAGGATCCCGTGTTGTCGCAGGTGAAGCTGATTGCCGAACCATGGGATCTGGGGGAAGGCGGCTATCAAGTGGGAAATTTTCCTCCTGGGTGGGCGGAGTGGAATGGGAAATACCGCGATTCCATCCGCCGGTATTGGAAGGGAGATGGTGGGTTGCTTGGGGAAATCGCCAATCGTTGGTCCGGGAGCAGCGATCTCTACGGAGAAAGCGGGCGACAACCCTATGCCAGTATCAATTTTGTGACCGCTCATGACGGATTTACCCTCCAGGATTTGGTGTCCTATGACCACAAGCATAATGAACGCAATCAGGAAGGAAATCGGGATGGAACCGATGACAATGAGAGTTGGAATTGTGGTGTGGAAGGCCCGACGGATGATCCCGCGATTCAGGAATTGCGTGATCGGCAGGTCCGGAATTTTTTCGCGACCTTATTGTTATCCCAGGGAGTACCGATGATCTGTGGCGGGGATGAATTAGGTCGTACGCAACAGGGGAACAATAACGCCTATTGCCAGGATAACGAGTTGAGTTGGGTGAATTGGAACCTGACGCGATCCGAACTCGGATTGCTGGAGTTTGTAAAGCTGCTCATTGGCATAAAAAAAACCCATCCGGTGTTTCAACGGCGAAGGTTTTTTCAAGGGCGCCGGGTAGAAGATTCGGAAGTGAAGGATGTGGCCTGGTTCGGATCGCATGGAAAAGAAATGTCGCATGAAGATTGGCAGATGGGGCATCGAACCTTGGGAATACGGTTGGCAGGGGATGCCATCGTAGAGAAAGATAGTCAAGGTCGACCGATTGTGGATGAGACGTTTTTAGTATTGATAAATGCCCATCATGAGGATGTGGAATTCATCCTTCCTGCTCACACAAAGTCGGTACGGTGGGAGTTAGAGTTTGACACCGCTGTGCCGGTTGACAAGAAAAATTCCAAGCATACGAAATTGTTGAAAGGGGGACAACCCTATCATTTAATTTCTCGGGGGCTTGCCTTGTTCCGAACCCCGAAATCCTGACAATGTGGTCATCGCCACCAGCCCTTGGGCCCGATGGAATAACGCTTGGGCATAGTAAGGAAACAACCACTATGCCCCAGTATGAGTCAAAACTGCCAATCGGTTAGGCAGACATAGGCCTTCCTGTGTAACCGGCACTTCTGGCATCAGTCAACTAGACGACAAATTTTTTGCTACGCTCTACCATGCCGGTGACCGCTTCTTTGGCATCTTCTGCAAATTCTCCGGCCCGTTCGCTGGCGTCTTCCATCATATTTTTTAACTGACGACGGGTTCGGGATCCCGACTGAGGAGCCATCAACAGACCAAGTCCGGTTCCGAGAACCACTCCGACCATTAATGAAAGCCCAGCGAGCAAAACATATCGAGTGTCGTTATCCATGTGCGATATCCTCCCTTGGTGAAGTCAGTGAGTAATAGTGTTCAACCATCAAGATTCCAATTGTCTCCTAAGGTAACGGAGGCTGCTGCAAGAGTATCTCACGCTCGGCTTGAAGCCAATCTTCCCAATCACTGCCATGTTGGCCTCCGCGCCGGTGATGAATTTCATAGGCGCGTTGGGCAATACGTTCCCGCAATTCTTCGGATAGGGCCATAGAGGGACCGGGATAGGAAACCTGGGGCTCCTTGTGAATTGCCTGAGACAACGCCGGACGTCTTGTTGTAGCTGAGCCCTCAGATTTGCTGCTGGTTTTTTTTGCCGTCTTGCCTTCAGGTGTCTTTTTTTTTGTGGTGGATGGTTTTTTCTTAGGTTTCTCGTCTGGCGTTTTAGGGGGCATGTTTCCTTTCTCAGCTCCTATGCTTGTCGAACTTTTGAGAGACCCCATTCTGACTCATTTATGATTTTATTGTACCGGAATTTTGGCTCTTCGTCCAAGCTGTTGGGCGTGTTTAGCTTTTTTTCGAGGCTATCGCCGTGCTGTGAAAGGACGAAACGGAGTTTTTCCTGGGAGTGGGTGGACACGTTCCGATGGAAAGAATCAAGGGTGTATGGAATGCGCAAATTTTGATTTTTCAGGTCTGTATTTTCAATAGGTAACAACGAGGTTTGTAGAAGACACAAGATTGATCTTCCCTTACAATTACAACGATAAAGCCTTAAAGGAGGCAGGAGACCAGAGTGAAGGGAGAGATACGCTGGTACAGGGCAATAATTGGAAGAATGTTCTGATCTGAGGTGACGAACACAAATAATGCGGTAGATGCGTGGTTCGTCAACAAGACACTCTCATGAGCCGGATGCGACAAGCCTGACTATAAGGGATGGTTCATAGCGATTTCCGCAACAACTGCCATCAAGTAGGGTATCTTTTTTTGAAGGACACCGATGAATAACTATGAATCTGCCACGAAGCCGATTTGGCAATTAGGTCGGCAGTATGGCATTGAACCGGTTTACTTTAATGGTTTAGGTGTTAAGCGACAGGTTACGGTGCCTCATCTTCAACAAGTCCTGGCAAGCATGGGGGTGAAGACCTCATCGAAGAAGGAAATTCTTGACTCGCTTGCTCATGCGGCCTCCCGAACCTGGACTCAGGTCATTGATTCAGTTGTGGTGCGCTATCCTTCTGATTCCCCGTTCATGTTGGCTCTGTCCCTTCCTCTTGGGGACATCAGTTTGGAGAAGGTTTCCCTTGTCATCCAGGTGACGGATGAGAAGGGGGGCAGCCGGCGCCTATCTCTGCCCGGGTCCAGGGGCAAGGTGACGTCTGAGAAGACGATCCGGGGGGTGAGGTATGTCCAGGTTCATGTTCCTCTTTCGGGGAAATTTTCACTTGGATATTTCCGTCTTTCGGTCCGTGTGAAGCTGCAGGCAGAGCGAACAGTGGAGGGACAGGCCCTGCTCATAGTGGCACCCAGGAGATGTTATCTCCCCTCTTCACCCAAGCGGGCTTGGGGGATTTCGCTCCAACTCTATGGGTTACGGTCACACCGAAACTGGGGAATTGGGGATTTTCGAGATTTGGAAGAGGTCATGAAGGTGGCGGGGACTCGTTGGGGAGTGGCCACCATCGGGATTAATCCTCTTCATATCCCGGCGGTGGGATTAACGAGCCCCTATTCTCCATCCAGCCGTCTTTTCTGGAGCCCCGTGTACTTGAACCTGGAGGGGGTAGTTGAGTGGCGGATTTCGGCAGGTCTTCGTCGGAAAGCCAAGAGCGCAAAATTCCAGCGTCGTCTGCGACAGTTTCGGGAGAGTCCACTGGTCGATTATGAGGCCGTAGGGAAACTGAAATGGACAGTTCTCGAAGAACTATTCCGAGTGTTTCGACGACACCATCTCCAGCCTAAGCACCCCACGGCACGTGGAAGGGCATTTACCAGATTTGTGTCCGGGTTCCACCCCCATCTGACCATGTTTTGTACATTTCAGGTCTTGACGGAACGCCTGGGAACGGTGGCTTGGCGTACCTGGCCGGACGCCTTTCGGCATCCCCAGTCACCTGATGTGGAAGTATTTCAACGATCCCATGCCACTCGGATCCAATTTTATCAATATGTTCAATGGTTGTGTGAGTTGCAATTACAGAACCTCGATCTTGTCGCGAAGAAACATTCGTTGTCGTTCCGACTGTATCACGATCTACCGGTTGGTATTCATCCCGATGGAGCCGATGCCTGGGTCTTTCAAGATCAGCTTGCCTCAGACATTACCGTTGGCGCGCCGCCGGACTCCTTTAATCTCAATGGACAAAGTTGGGGACTGGTTGTTCCCAATCCCGTTCGATTACGGGAAGATGGCTATCGCTTTCTTCGAGAAACCTTACGCCAAAATATGCGACATGGAGGTGTTCTCAGGATCGACCATGCCTTGGGACTGTTTCGAATGTTCTGGGTTCCCCAAGGGGGAACAGGAAAGGATGGCGTGTATGTCAAAACCTACGTGGATGAAATTTTGGCGGTCCTGGCTCTAGAAAGTGTGCGACGAAAAGTGATGGTGGTTGGGGAAGACCTTGGTGCGGTCACTCCTGTCATTCGAGAGAAATTAGATGCCGCCGGGCTTCTCTCCTATCGTCTGTTATTTTTTGAACGAGAACATGGGGGGGAGATGACCCCGCCACATGCTTATCCTGAGCAGGCGCTTGTGGCCGCAACGACCCATGATCTTCCTACCCTCAAAGGTTTTTGGGCTGGACGAGATATCATCATTAAGCAAGAAGGGGGTGTCTATCTCAGAAAAAAAGATTGCAAGCAAGACCGGCAGCAGCGGGCGGAAGATCGGAAGCAATTATGGGAGGCATTACATCGGGAGGGCCTCTGTTCTGCCGGGGCAATTCCCCCTATCCTTTCGGACGATATGCTTCAAGCCATGTACCGGTATTTAGCCAGGACACCCTCGCGCCTGCTCATCGTGCAGCTTGAAGATTTATTGGCGGAGCTTGATACGCCTAATCTGCCTGGAGCACCGGAATCAGTCTATCCTTCCTGGCGAGTGCGGATTAGTCGAGAATTGACTGCTTGGCTCAACGATCCGGCCATCCTGGGCTTTGCCAAAGCGATGCAGCGTGAGCGACGGAGGGGTGGAAGTATGCACCCGATAGGCAGAGAATAGGTTTCATGAGCGCTTCGATTGAAGGATGGACAGCCAGGCGGTATCCCATGAGTCAAATACGGTGTCTTGCCGGAATGTCAGTTGCGTGCTGTGTAGGAGGATACTATGATCAACGATTGGCATGGTCCCATGCCCATCGGGTCTGATGGGGAAAACAGGGCGTTTCGTCTAAGTTAAGTCGATACGGAAGAGAGGACGATCCTTCATATGCAAGAGAAAAAGTTGACGATGGCCGGGTGGGTAGATGGCTTAACCGACGCGGTGACTGCGAGCCTGGCTCAAATTGTTGCCTATTTGCCAACCCTGATTTTGGCGTGCATGCTGTTGGGTCTTGGTTATGTGCTAGCCAGGCTGGTTTCTGTCGTGGTGACCCGCTTGTTGCAATTGATGGGGTTTGACCGTTTGCTGAGTCGAACCGCCGTGCAAACCTTATTGGAGCGATCAGGAACCAAGCAGAAAAGTTCTGAAATTTTGGGGTTGATTGGTTTTTGGATTATTTTCCTGGTTTTTCTCATTCAAGCGTCCGACACCCTCAGTTTGACGATGGTCTCGGATGCCTTGACGAGTATTGCCTATTATATTCCCAAAGTCGGGATTGCGGTGTTGGTGCTGGTTCTGGGTTTAATTGCCGCGAATTTTGTTCGTGAGTTGATTACCATGACGTGTAGTTCGGCAGGCATTACCCACGGGACGATGGTGGCCCAGGCCGTCTATGTGGCGGTCGTATTGTTGATTGTGGTGACGGCCATTGACGCACTCGGGATTAATACGGAATTGCTGAACAATACCATTGTCATCCTCTTAGCAGGATTGATCGGGGGTGCGGCATTGTCGTTTGGGTTGGGGTCACGAACCGCTGTGGCTAATCTCATTGCTGCTCATTATTTAGGGTCAATGGTTCGAGTGGGTATGACCGTAAAAATTGGCGAGAACCAAGGAACCGTGGTTGCGGTCACACCCATCTCGGTCGTGTTAGAAACCCGGGAGGGCCGGGTCATCGTTCCTGCGACCCAGGTTACCGAATCAACAGCCGTCATTACCCATCCCGAGCATTAGCATATGGAACTCGAACATCGGCTTACTCTGGGGTATTTGCAGGCCCATCCCGTGGAAGCGGCTCGTCATTTGGAATCGCTGGATCCTCATGAAGCGGCTTCGCTCCTGGAGGCCTTACCTGGGGAAGAAATCGCTGGTGTCTTAGAGCATTGTTTGCCGGTGTCCACCGCCAAAATCATCGAAGAGCTTTCGAAAGATCTTGGAGCAGGTGTCTTAGGCGCCATGAATGCCACATCAGCAATCGGGGTTCTTCGGCAATTTGAGGAACCTGTTCGCCAGGACGTGTTGGACCGGTTAGATAATCCAATGGGGGCTACCCTTCGCCGTGCCTTACGGTATTCACCCAACACGGCCGGAAGTTTAGCGGATCCTCAGGTGTTTACCCTCCCACCTGATATTGCCGTCGAAGAGGCCATCGACCGTATTCGTACCTATGGCCAGAAAGCCATGTACTATGTCTACGTCATCGATCGCGATAGTAAATTGGAAGGTGTCCTCACATTGAGGCAGCTGCTGATTGATCGGTCTGATCATTTAGTCGGAACATTGATGGAGACCCAGATCATCACCTTATCAGCAGAAGCCAATCTGGAAGAAATTCTCAAACATTCTGAGTGGAGCCGATTTCATACCTTGCCGGTGGTCGATCGATGGGGAACATTTTTTGGAGCCTTGCGATATCGGATGTTACGCAGGATTGAGAAAGATGTCGGAGGCAAGGCCCCGTTGGGATCGGTGAGTGATTCGCTCATGCAACTTTGGGAAGTCTATTCGTTAACCGGCATTCGCTTAATGACCGATGTGGCGGAAACCCTACAAGAACGGAACAAAATAGGGTGAGGGATCTGACCACGCAGAGGGGTATGAAGGTTCGGGGAAGGGGGCATCTCCTCAACGAGGCATTTTTTCAGAACCATCATGAGGAAGCCGCACGAATTCTGGAAGGGTATCCGGTGGAGGATATTCTGCGAGTCTTGCAAGGAACCAGTCCGAAAAATGCGGCGAATCTCCTGGCCTGTGTTACTCCTCCCGTGGCTGCGGATACGTTGGCGATCATGCCCACCGATTTGCTGAAACAGGTTGTGCCGCATCTCTCGCCGTCATTAGCGGCATCCCTGTTTCAACGGTTGGACGACGATCTGCAACGGGCAATTCTTTTCAGAGTTCCTGAACGGTATGCCCAGGAAATCCGGTCCTATATGACCTACCCGGAGGAATCCGTCGGCCGTATTATGGATCCCAAATTTTTTGTGTTGCAGGAGGAAAGCACGGTTCGGGAAGCCATGGTACAGGTCCGGATCAGGGCGCAGAAAGATGTTCATGATGTCTATGTCATTGATCGAACCCAAAAGCTCGTGGGCCGGATTTCCGTCCGTGACTTGTTGCTGGTGGATCCGGAAGAAAAATTGCAGTCGGTTATGGTTCAGGATCTTCCCACCATTCATCCTTTGGAGTCGCGGGAAGAGATTGTCGAACTCTTTGGTGAACGGCATTTTTTTACGATTCCGGTTGTGGATCTGGACGAACGGCTCTTAGGCGTGGTCCGGAACGAAGCCATTATTAAGGCCAGTCAGGAAGATGCAAGTGCAGACCTGCTTACAATGGTGGGAGCCAATAAAGATGAGCGTGCGCTTTCCCCCGTGTGGTTTTCGGTTCGAAAACGGTTGCCGTGGTTGCAGCTCAATCTCTTAACGGCATTCTTGGCCGCATTTGTCGTGGGAATGTTTGAAGGGACCATTGCGAAGTTTACCGCTCTGGCGGTCTTGCTTCCGGTTGTCGCGGGGCAATCAGGCAATACCGGGGCCCAATCCCTCGCCGTGGTCATTCGCGGGTTGGCCCTGCGTGATATTCGACCATCCCAATGGCTCCGGGT
>JBATLR010000070.1:0-22322 GCA_049289415.1 Nitrospirales bacterium | reverse complement strand
GCGCATCGGTTTTCTTCTATTCAGCGGGCGCATCGTATTCTGGTCCTGCATAAAGGCACCATTGTGGAAGAAGGCCAGCACGAAGAACTGCTTGCCAAGCGTGGACTCTATCATCACCTCTATACACTTAGAGAGGTTGAGGGAATAACGGAGCCCATGGAAGACTCAGCCCAACCGTTGTCTCAATAAAGAGTCATAAGAGCCAAGCGAAAAAATAAAGAAAAACAGGCCCTTATCCTGGCCGCCCTTGAAACGGCTAGAGGTAGCGGTTGAGAATTCGTTAATCCGGTTCTCGTGAAAAATGGGGTTACTGAATTTTGGAGAAGTCGGCTGGTATGTTGATCAGTTTTCCATCAGGAAAAAACACTGCGAGGGTTCCAGGCGCCATTGGATCGAAGTCGGCATAGGCGAAGCGTGCTGTAAACCTCGACCGAAAGCTGACGGTATCCCCTGGATTTTTTCGGCCGCGCTCAGCCGGCCCAATATCCACAGGGCGAATGGTCGTTGAACCCTGCTGGAGAGCAATTTCTGCTCCTTCCGCAAAGAACTCATCCTCTCCGCAAAGACGAACCTCAACTTCAAGGTAGGGCATTTCCAGAATTTCCTGGATTTTGGCTTCTGGCATACGAATGTCTTGTTTCTGGCGTTTGGATTCTGCCGCTTCCCGGCGCCCAAAGTATTCCAACCAATAGAGGCGTGTTCTTAAAATGGCATGCGCCCCACAGGGTTCCACTTCCGGGTCAGCCCCGACCCGAACCGCACGCTCCGAGGCTTTCATCACTGCTGCCACATCCTCGACCGAATCGGCTTGTTCCATAGTTTTGCGACCAGCTGCCATGGCCTTATGAGCTTGATCTAAGGTAATGGACAACTCAATTGCGGAGGAGAGCGATGGGTGAGTCCCCACACCGATCACGGTGAGGGCGCAAAGAGTGAGAGGGAGACGAATGTACGAACACAGCAATGAAACCATGCGCATTCTCCTTGGAACTTTCGAGGCATGACTCAGGATGAATGCCGGAATTGTAGAGGACACCTTAAGCCATTGCAATCCCTGGATGGTGCCCGGTTGGCGAGGGGGCCTATCCGGACACCTTCACATGTCGGAGTGGGGGGAGACTGGGAAAGGGATTTCTAGTTGACTCCCTCATGCCGCTCCGGTAGATTAGCGCCCTGTTTGAATTATTATATACATAGGTGGGCCGTCCCCCTACGGCACCAGTTATTTGGGGTTCTCGCCTCAGGTAAGCAATCCCTTATCACACGGAATAAATGTCGAACGTCAATTTCCCTTGAAGGGGTGTGGATTGCGAAGGACACCATCATGGAGAAACAATGAATCTTGAGAAAGTTGAGCGTGTATACAGTGCGTACGCATCTGTTTATGACCATACCTTTGGTAAAGTATTTCAGCAATCGCGCGAATCTGCGGTCCGAGGTCTTCCCATTGAGCCTGGGCATCGGGTTCTTGAGGTTGGCGTAGGAACCGGAGAAGCGCTCCCTCTCTATCCCTCCTGTTGCGAAGTTTTAGGCATTGACCTCTCAGATGGCATGTTGGAACATGCTCGGCGTCGGGTGCAGGAGCACCGCTTGAATCATGTGACTCTTAAGAGAATGGATGCCGGAAAAATGGATCTTCCGGATAATCACTATGATATTGTGATGGCCGCCTACGTCGTCACGGCAGTTCCTGATTATCGAAGTGTGGTGGACGAAATGATTCGCGTGTGTAAGCCCGGTGGCCGGATCATTATGCTGAATCACTTTAGCAATGGGAATAAAGTGATTGCGGCGGTAGAAAAATGGATTTCTCCCCTGTGTAAGCATATTGGATTCCGAACCGATCTCGCATTGCACACGGTCCTGGAAGGCACGTGTCTGATGGTGGTCAATAAAAAGAAAGTGAATCCGTTACGGTTCTGGCATTTGGTGGAATGTGTGAATAAGAAGAATGGTCAACAGTCTTTGTTCACAAATGGTTTTGCGTTGAATGGACATTCTTAGACCTCTCCACCCATTTTCGCCCTGTCACATCTCTCCCTACCTCCTGACCTATTTCTCTATGTAAGCTATATGACGAAGGGTGCGTCTTGTCCCTCGTTGATTGGCTCCTTGTCCTGAATCAACCCCAACACTGGCCTCATGAAGGTTGCCCTCTGCCTCCAGCATGTCGTGTTTGAAGGTCCTGGCGTCTTTCGTCGGGCTCTGGAAATTCGTGGGTATGCCGTCCGAAATGTGGTTGTTCCTGCTGAGGGTTTGCCTGCAGATCCAGGGGATTTTCTGCTCATCATGGGGGGGCCGATGTCCGTTAATGATCGTGATCCGTGGATTGAGGCCGAACTCCAATTTGTAAAGATGGCTCTCGCGCGTGATATTCCTGTCCTGGGCATTTGTTTCGGAGCGCAGTTGCTGGCCAAAGCGTCGGGTGGTTCGGTGGCACGGGGGCCGAAGTTTGAAATTGGCATGGGTCCCGTGTCCCTGACCGACAAGGGAAAGATCGATCCCATCTTGTGTGCCATGCCTCAGGACTTTCTCGTGTTTCAATGGCATGGAGAAGGGATCACCCTTCCTCCGGGAAGCACGCATCTGATGACTTCTGCTCATTTTCCCGTTCAGGCATTCCGGATGACGGATCGAACGTATGGCCTTCTGTTTCATCTGGAATTGGAGGAAGCGGGAATTGAGGCCTTGTGCCGTGAATGTCCGCAAGATGTTCAACGAGGGGGGATAACACCAGCGTCTATTCAAGCCCGGTCCCGACCTCATCTACCCATGCTTCATCAATTGGCGGCTCGCTTCATGGAACATTTGGTTCGGATAGGGTGACACCTGCCTCTCAATTCATGTTCCCATTTCCCGTTTTGAAATGATTTTTTCCAAGACGGTACCGTAACGGGTCCCATATTTGGTACCGTACCAGGCTCATATTCACCAGTTTCTGAAAAGGAGTACGAATTCATGGCAGGGTTTCCTATTCAGTATG
Organism: Nitrospirales bacterium; assembly: GCA_049289415.1. Lineage (GTDB taxonomy): Bacteria > Nitrospirota > Nitrospiria > Nitrospirales > UBA8639 > Nitrospira_E. The sequence goes on along the minus strand of JBATLR010000070.1, from coordinate 19,339 downwards.
CAGAAAGAATCCGCACGCTCCCCCCCTACTTATTCGCCGCCATCGATGACATGAAGCGCAAGGCCATCGAGCGTGGCATGGATATCATCAATTTAGGTATTGGCGATCCTGATTTGCCGACACCTGATCCGATCATTGAATCATTACGACGTGCGGCGGGGAATCCCAAGCACCATCAGTACCCTTCGTATGATGGCATGTTGTCATTTCGGACTGCGGTCGCCGATTGGTATCAACGTCGGTTTGGCGTGACCCTGGACCCCAAAGCAGAAGTTGTGACACTGATCGGGTCAAAAGAAGGCATCGGTCATATTCCATTGGCCTTTATCGACCCCGGAGATATCGTGTTGGTTCCGAGCCCCGGATATCCGGTGTACCCCGTTGCAACCAGTTTTGCCGGGGGAATTTCCTACACCATGCCGTTGACGAAAGAGAATGGGTTTTTGCCGGACCTGTCTGCCATTCCCAAGGATATTGCCCAAAAAGCCAAAATGATGTTTCTCAACTCCCCGAATAATCCTACGTCGGTAGTGGCGAGCAAGGAATTTTTTCAACAAGTGGCGGATTTTGCGCAAGAGCATCAGATTATTGTCTGCCATGACGCGGCCTATTCCGAAATTTATTATGACGGCAAACGGCCGGCGAGCTTTTTGGAAGCAGCGGGCGCAAAAGACGTGGGGGTGGAATTCCACTCGCTGTCCAAAACGTACAATATGACTGGTTGGCGCATCGGCTTCGCCGTGGGGCGAAAGGAAGTCATCGCGGGTTTGGGGAAGGTCAAAACCAATATTGATTCCGGCGTGTTTCAAGCGATTCAGGAAGCAGGCATTACCGCCTTGCAACTGGATGATTCGGTGACGGAAGGCTTGCGAACGATTTATCAAGAACGGCGGGATGTCCTGGTGCCCGGCTTGAAAAGCATGGGATTGGAACTGGATTCGCCGCCGGCGGCGTTTTACGTCTGGATCGGTGTGCCGAAAGGCTTTACCTCGGCGTCTTTCACGGCACATCTTATTGAGAAAGCCGGAATTGTGACCACGCCTGGCAATGGATTTGGCGATCCGGGAGAAGGTTATATCCGGATGACGGTCACGACCACAAAAGAAAAATTAGCAGAAGCGGTGGAACGAATGAAAAAGATCGGCTGGTAGCTATTCATTTTGGCGGATCTGCGAACAAACAAAATGGCTCAAGAAATCGTGTTTATCGCCTTTGGCTCCAACGCAGGAGATCGCCAGGAATTGTGCGACCGGGCGGTGGCCCTGATGAATCTGCTCCCTCTTTCTCGTGTCACCGGAGTGTCTTCGTATTACGAATCGGAACCGATCGATCCTCAGGGAATTTTGGGACCCACCTGGTTTTATAATGGTGTGGTGAGGCTGGAAACCACACTCAGTGCTCAACGACTTCTGGACATTCTGCAAGAAACCGAACGAGCGTTGGGCCGTGATGAAGACAATCGTCGCGGTCCACGCACGATGGATTTTGACATTGTATTTTTTGGCCAACAGGTGATCGAACAACCAGGACTCACCGTTCCCCATCCGCGCCTCCATCAGCGACGATTTGTGCTGGAACCGCTTGTGGAAGTAGATCCGGATTGGACTCATCCCTTGTTGCATCGTTCGGCGAAAGAGTTGTTAGAGTCTCTGACCGATACCAGTCAGGTGAACAAGTTGGATGTCATCCCCGGGGCGAAGTATGGCACCCGGCAGGCCTGCTCCGGGCCTTCCACTTGATCCATGCGCGTCATCCATTCTGTTCGAAATCTGCATAGCTGGAGAAGAAAACAGGAGTCGCTAGACGGCCCAATCGGGTTTGTCCCCACGATGGGCGCCTTGCATGCTGGCCATCTCTCGTTAATACAGCGCGCTCGAAAACACTGTGAGACCGTTGTGGTCAGTGTCTTTGTCAATCCGCTCCAGTTTGGGGAGGCTGAAGATTTAGGCCGCTATCCCCGGAGTTTTCGCGCCGACCGGCGTTTGTGCCGGGAGGCGGGTGTCGATCTCCTCTTTGCTCCTTCTCCAGAAGAATTCTATCCGGAAAATTTTCAAACAAACGTCACGGTGAATCGTCTTACGCGACGGTGGGAGGGTGAAACCCGGCCGACCCATTTTCAGGGCGTGACGACGGTAGTGACGAAATTATTCTGTCTGGTTCGTCCCCACCGCGCCTATTTCGGACAAAAAGATTATCAACAATCCCTGGTGGTGAACCAGCTCATACATGATCTCAACTGGGATATGCGAATGGTCCTCTGTCCAACGGTGCGGGAATCCGATGGGCTAGCCGTCAGTTCCCGCAATCGGTACCTCTCAGCCAATCAACGATTGCAAGCAGGGCTCTTATCGAAGGCGTTACGCGAAGGGGGCGATGCCATTAAGACCGGAGTTCGGAATGTTCGGACCATACAGTCCCGGATGGAAAATTTTTTACGCAGCGACCCCGATGTGCATCTGGAGTATCTGGCAATTTGCAATTCCAGGAATCTGGAACCACTGACTCAGGTGCGTGGAACGGTTGTCATCTTAGGAGCCGTCAAACTGGGGAGCATTCGGTTGATTGATAATCTGCTCGTCCGCTGTCCCCAATCACACGGTTAGCCTGAAATCAGCTTGTTCGGGAGTTCATTGGGGTTGGGGCCAGTGGGACCTGTCGGGAAATATTCGCCTAAGACCTCACCACATAAGTCAATGGCCTGACACAACGACTCCACGGGGTTCCCTTTGTGAAAGCCTTCTTGAATGAGGGCCAGCATATTCTTCCAGGTCTCCGGGGGAACCCGATCCAGGATAGCGCGGTCTGTCAGAATCTCAATCCGGTGTTCGAGTAACGATATAAGAATCAGCACGCCTGTTTCGAGTTCTGTGCGATGCAGACCATGTTCAAGAAATGCCTGATGGGCGCGGAGGTTCGCTTTATAGGCCATTCGTTCGTTTGAGGTGAGGACCCGAATCACCGGGTCGAATGTTCCCAACCAGAATCCGAGTCCATAGGCCGCAATGACTGTCAGCAGGAGCCAACCGGCATTGGTGGCATGCCACCCCCAGGACATCCATTCCCATTCAATGGTTATGAGGACACTAAGCGTGAATAAGGCACAGCCTGCTCCGGCCCGATATTGCGTCTCCCGGTATCGTGCTGAGCGTTCAACGATCATCGGGACGATTTCTCCACGAGTATGGCGTTCAGCTTCTCTGACGCTGTGTTGGATGCGTTCCTGATCCTGGTCTGAAAAAGTCATCGTGAATTACCAGCTTCCCGAGGCACCCCCGCCACCAAAGCTGCCCCCGCCTCCACCAAATCCACCGCTTCCGCCGCCAAACCCTCCCGATCCTCCCATTGGCCAAGACTGTCCGGGCCATCCAACCTTGGAGCCATATCCCAATGGGTTTCGAGTCGATGGATCACCGACGCTATTGAACAAACCAACGAGAAGAGAGGTTGCAACACTGGCGAGGATACCGAGCCAGAGAGCTGCAGGAAAGGCAACTAAAAACGAAAGGAGCATGCCTATGACACTCCCGTTCACACGTCGTCGTGAACCGAATAACAAACCCACCAGGGTTCCTAAGACGACCGCTAAGCCAAAAATCTCCCAACGTCCAACAGGTTCAGCATTATTTTCTGCCGAAGAGGTAAGGCTGGTGTACGTCCCTTCAATGGTTCCGAGGATGGCGTGAGTGCCGGCAATGATGCCTCCGGAGAAATCCCCAGCCCGAAAACGGGGCACCACCTCATGTCGTATGATTCGGGAACTTTTGGCATCGGTCAATGTGCCTTCCAACCCATACCCTACTTCAATGCGAACCTTTTTTTCTTGCACGGCAATCAGGAACAGGACGCCGTTGTCTGTACCCTTTTGGCCAAGTGCCCAGGCCGTTGCCACCTGATGAGAAAACTCTTCCAGGGGATGACCTTCCAGCGACGCAATTGTGAGAACGGCCACCTGGTTCGAGGTTTTGGATTCATGGGCAGCCAGGGCCGCGTTCAGATCGGAAATGGCAGAAGGTGAGAGAAGATGAGCCTGGTCTACCACCCGACCGGTGAGGGGAGGAACATCCAGGCACCACCCGGTCGCAGCCAGGAAGAAGATACTCAGGAGCCCCAACCAGGCTAACCGGTAAAGGCTCTGCCCTGGTCTCGGCCTCATCATGTTCATGCCGTCCGGTGTACCGATGTCAGGTTAGAACTTCACCTCAGGAGGCGTCGACACCGCCTTTTCATCAGCGACGGTAAAGCTTGGTTTCACCTCAAGCCCTAGAAGGTATTTGGCGGTCAGATTGGTCGGAAAAAATCGAACGCTCTTATTGAATTCCGCGACCTTGTCGATATAGCGTTTACGGGCCACCGTGATGCGATTTTCCGTGCCTTCCAGTTGGCTTTGGAGATCACGAAAGTTTTCGTTCGCTTTGAGGTCAGGATATTTTTCTACGACCACCATGAGGCGGGAAAGGGCAGATGAAAGTCCTTGCTGGGCTTCCTGAAATTTCTGAAATATATCCGGGTCTTGTAACGCTTCAGGTGTCAGTGTCATCCCGGCGACTTGAGAGCGGGCTTGGGTCACTCCCTCTAACGTGTCTTTTTCGTGAGCCGCATACCCTTTAACGGTCGCCACAAGATTGGGAATTAAATCGGCCCGACGCTGGTATTGGTTCAAGACCTCGCTCCAGGCGGCATTGGTTTCTTCGTCCAACCCTTGGAGATCGTTATATCCGCATCCGCTCAGGAACAAGGTCAAGACGAGCAATCCGAGCACAAGACGTTTAAAAGAAGTTTGCATCATCCATTCCTCCTCTGGGGATAGGCGGGCGGTGAACCCAACAGGGTGTGATTATCAGATAATCACCAATTTCGTGAAAACAAGAAATAGACAAATGATCTAGGAGGTAGGTGGGAAAGTCGGAGATGATGGTTAATTGTGGCAGCCTCAGCAAAAAAGAGCAAATCAAAGATTAGTCTTCCTTCCACCTGGAAAATATTTTTAGAAGAGACAAGGAGTTATAAACAAGAATCAAATATGTTTGGGGATCAAACAAATCAATGCACCAGCGCCTTGAATCTTAGAGATTAGTTACAAAAGTGGACCAGAAAATTTATCCAAATAACGAACCCCCAATCCGAGTTAGTAAATGAACCGACTGTTTTGGAGGATGCTTGGGGTTTTCGATTAAATTGAATAAGCCGCTGGTCTTGGGTGTTTCTTCGGAACAACATGAATGGGTACGATTGGAACAAAATATTGAATGGACTGGGGTTTTTCTGTCGAATGTCCAGTGAAGCTTAACCAGTAAGTCAGGCGCAGCTTACCAACCCCACTTTTTAATTCTGCCATCTCTGTTACTCCCGCAGCCCAAAATCCATGAACCATAGTGTTATGTTGGTGCGCACACTCTAGGAGGTCCGTATAACTAACGTGTTCAAATTCCATTGTATTCCCAGGCGGAAAAGTCAGAAAACACGAAATGTTTTTTAGGTAACGATGCAGTCGAAACCCAACATTTGTTTTGACCATTAAATAACTACGAAGTCACAGAGAGACCTTCCCACTTTTTTTCGGTATAGACGTACTGAGGTATCTGCCAATGTGATTTTGACCATTGGGTACTAAAATGGATCCCTACCTCGAAATGAGTTATGGGAGTGAAAACCGCCTTCGAGGGGGGATGCCACCCTTCAAATTAATTCCTGTGGTGCAAAAAAAACAGTTGCTCACATTTTTATTTTTATTCCTTCGTGCAGGCAGTAATCGGAAAGGGCTAATTTCTGGTCATTTGGGAATGAATGATTGGCGGAATTTCGGCCGGGGAGTAGGTAGAGGGTTTGACCCATTTGCCGTCTTCCCGTTTGTGTCCGCCGACTTTGCTCATGTTCGACCGATGGACTTCCTGGAAGACCGGTTCCATGTCAATGCCAAGAGAAACGGCCGTGCCATAGACGACATACAATAAATCAGCAAGTTCCTTCGCAATAGACGGTAAGTCTTTTTCCTGAATGGCTTCTTGAAGTTCATCGAATTCTTCCTGGATGAGACGTTTCCGAAGGATTTGGGTCGGTTCATCCGGGATAGAGGGAGTAGGAGACACGTGGATCTCGAATTGCTTGTGGAATTCTTGGACCATGCGTTGCGCGTCGTTCAATGTTCTTGACCTCCTCTGGCTCTTACTTAAGGCGCAGAAATGAAAAATAATCTATTTAATGGCGACGATCAGATAAATGTCGTTCACGTTCGTGCCGGTTGGGCCGGTCATGATGTGGCCGCGGATTTGTTGGAAGAAGGTATAGCTGTCATGTTCATGTAACGCGTGCTCAATTGAGAGCCCTTTCTTCTTGGCCCGCTGAACCGTCTTCCCATCGATGACCGCACCGGCCGCATCGGTTGGTCCATCGGTCCCGTCAGTGCCAAACCCTGCCACAAATACCTTCGTGAGTCCAGCCAATTCCCGGGCTGCGGCCAGGACGCATTCCTGTGCCCGCCCACCTCGGCCTTTTCCGTTCACGGTGACCGTCGGTTCTCCTCCGGCGATGAGACAGGCTGGTGGATAAACCGGGTTGCCGAATTCGACGAGGTCCCTGGCTAAACCTCCCAGGATGCTGCCGATCTCCTTTGCCTCCCCTTGCAAAGGGTAGGGGAGAATGAAGGGTTTGAGTCCTAACAGCTTGGCAGTTTTGCCCACGCCTTCGAGGGCCTGGCGGTTGTTGGCAAGAACAATATGCCGATTTCGTAACGACTGCCTTCTGGTTGGTTTCTTGGGTGCCCGAAGGGCCTTGGTAAGACCTTGTTGTAAGTGGCGTTGTACGGACTCAGGCACTTTGCGCCAAATCGAATACTGTTGAAGAATGTCTATGGCATCCTGGAACGTGAAGGAATCGGTGACTGTCGGGCCGGATCCAATGGTGGATAGGTCATCTCCTAAAACATCGGACATGATTAAGGTCAGGATCGTCGCCGGGGTGGCTTGGGCTAATTGTCCACCTTTGATGGCCGACAAATGTTTTCGGACAACATTTATCTCATGAATAGTGGCTCCGGATCGTAGAAGCAACTGTGTGGTCCGTCGTTTGGCAGCTATGGTGAGGCCGATTGATGGCGCGCAGAGCAGGCTTGAAGCTCCACCTGAAAGTAGAACAATCAACAAGTCATGTTGAGAAAGCGATTGAGTCAGGGCCAGGAGTTGTTTTGTGGCTTTTGCCCCTCGTCCGTCCGGCGTCGGATGTGCGGCATTAAACATGCGAATCTTGTCGCAGGGGGCACCATGTCCGTCCGGGACAATGACCATTCCCCCTTCAAGACGATCTCCGAGCATCTGTTCCATGGCTTTTGCCATCCGTGCAGAGGCTTTTCCCGCTCCGACGCAGATGATGCGATTATAGTGAGTCAGATCGTAGTGGAGATCATGAACCTGAAGTCGGTTCTTGGTGAGATGGAGGGAATGTGCGATGGCGAGAGCAGGATCGCACGCCTCCAGGCCTGCATCAATAAGGGATTTCAATATTCGTTTCGCGGCCGGATTGGCCTGCTGGACGATGACGCGTGTTTTTTTGAGGTGTGATAATGACATAGAGGTGGTTGATCAAGAATTCATGGTGAAGAGCGTGTTGGCTTTTGGGGAAACATCGTCTGCAATGTAGCATATTATCAATAGAAATGAGTTTGAGAAATGCAAGGTGACCTTCTGCCACCCTTAGTCAAAACAAGGAGTCTTTCCGAAGAGGATAGAGGTCGTGGGGTCGTTCACCGAGTGCCTGAAGGAATAGCCCAGAATACCATTTAATGGGAAGAAGGGGAGATAGAGGACATCCGCCCTGGCGGGTCGGAAGGGGTTTGTCCGGTTGCGAGGGGAGACTGACGCCAGAGTCTTTGGTGAACCATGTTGCTCAGTTCGATCAGCGAATAGGGCTTGGTAATCACCCCGACGAATCCATGGGAGGCATAATTGGCCATGATGGGATCATTTGAATATCCGCTGGAGACGAGTGCCTTGACCTGTGGGTCAAGTTGTTGCAACCGTGTCAAGGTTCCCATGCCGCCAAGTTTTCCCGGCACTGTTAAGTCTAAGATTACTAAGAGAAAAGGCCTATGAGTCTCCATGGCTTGTTGATAGAGGGCCACCGCTTCCTCCCCATCCTTTGCTATCATCACTTCGTATCCACAATGCGATAACATTTCTCGTGCCATGACTCGAATAGATTCTTCATCATCCATGACTAAAATCTTTCCTTGTCCCCGACGAATGCCCAGGTTCAAGGATTTGGGCGATGAGGTGGCCTTGGGAGATGCAGGAAAGTAGAGTGTGAAGGTGGTGCCTCCGCCGACCTGGGAGTCCACGGTCACATGACCGGCATGTTTTTTTATAATGGCATAGGTGGAAGCTAAGCCCAAGCCATGTCCCGCCGCCTTTGTCGTAAAGTATGGCTCAAAGATTTTTGGCAAATGATCTTCGGCGATCCCGATCCCTTCGTCGGTGATGGTGACTTTCACATACGGGCCGGCAGAAAGAGGCAGAGAACTTCTGACGTCCGGATCGGACAATTGAATGTTTTCGGCGCGAATGGTGATGGATCCTCCATGGGGCATTGCATGGATGGCATTCATGAGGAGATTTTGCATCACCTGATTGATTTGCCCCGGGTCGGCTTCAACGATCCATAGGTTTGGATCAGCCCATGTTTGGCAAATAAGCGATGACCCGGAAAGAGCCAGTTCGGAAGATTCCTTGATCAACTCGGATAAGGCCACCGGTTGCTTAATGGGATCGCCGCCCTTCGCGAATGTGAGCAATTGGTGCGTGAGGTGTTTGGCGTGGAGAGCCGCACGCTCAGCTCGTTCTAAGTAGGACTGGTGTTCCTTGGAAAAAGGCAGGATTTGTTTGGTCAGAGTAATATTCCCCAGGATCGTCGTCAGGAAATTGTTGAAATCATGGGCGATGCCCCCGGCGAGATTCCCCACCGATTCCAATTTTTGGGAACGAAGCAATTGGGCTTCCAGACGCTGTTTTTCCTCTTCAATTTTTTTGCGTTCTGTCACATCTCTTGTGACTCCCGTAATACCTATGGGGAGATTGTGTTTATCGAGCAGGAGGCTTCCTCGCACTTCCGCCCAGACTGAGGATCCATTGTGATGTTGATGTTCCAAGACTAACAAGAACGACTGATTTGGCTTATGAGTGCGAGATTGGTGATGAGCGCGTTCGTGCTGAATGGCCTCCCTCAGAGTGACCATGGAAGCAGGGGTCAGAATGGTCTCTGGCGAAAGCGTGTCAAGGGCATAGCCCGAATACCCCAACAACCGTTCCAGAGAGGGGCTGATATAGGAAAACCTCGAGCCCTCCAGGTCCATGACCCAAATGACATCGGATATTCTTTCGACCACCATTCGATACCGGGCTTCGGATTTTTGCAAATCGGCAGTCCGGATCCCCACAAGCGATTCAAGATGGTCTTTGTGATGAAGGAGTTCCTTTTCGATGTCTATGCGGGTTTGGATTTCCTGACTTAATGAACGATTGAGCGCTTCGGCCTGAGAGTGGGCCTGTTCTAATTGGTGGATTAATTGAAAATTCTCTTTTTCCAAGGTGAGAGTGTTTTTTATCATGAAAAAATTTCGGTAGGCGGTGACCGTTATCACAGCGAGAAAGGTGAAGCCCATGATCCCCACGGCTTGATGGGGAGGGTCACCCTGCGCGAAAAATTGATAGGTGAGAGGCAGGGTAGTGGGAAGACTGTAGGCCAAAAAAGCCGGGAAATAGGCTGCATGGACGGCAGTCGAGCCCGCCGCCATTCCTCCCAGCACCAAGGCTAAAAACATTTGGTGGCTTGGTGAAGAAGGGGGATACAGTGCAATGCCGGCCATGCCCCAGATCACTCCGGAGGCACCATTGCCGGCAACAAACCAGGCCAACCATGTACTTGGGTGTAACAGGGGTTTCGATGCGCGGCGATAGGCCAGGACCAAACCTGACCAGAGAACGTTAATCCCCACAATACCGATGATCCATCCCGACACGATCTTGGTCGGAATGACATCCATGAGAATAAATGCGATCAGCCCACAATTAATGATGGAGGCCAGAATGGCCATCGGGACTAAGGAAAACAGTTGATGAATCTGTTGACGACGAAGTTCGATGAAGGAGTGAGAAGAGGAAGGGGTTCCTGAGGATCTCATGGGGGTCGGATCCGGCCGAGTGAGCATCAACGCTATTCCAATATCTAAGGAGTCCAGGCATAGACAGCACCCCGGCATGTACCGTTCATACCGTCAACCTGATAAAGAAGGGATGCTCGGGACGCGATGCTCCCTTCTTCTACCCTATAGCCTGCCTTTCATCAATGACTATGTCAAGACGACTGACGTGTCGGGATAAAGAAAGGAACATAGGAAAAGCGGATAGGGAGGAAGTCCCAATTGGTACAAAGAGCCTTAAGCGGGATTTCCCCGGTTCGGGCTGATTGATGTCTGTCTATGATACGATCACCATAGGATGAAATCGTTCACGCTTCTTCAGAAGACCATTACGGACTGTACGACCTGTCAACGTTTGACAACTTATCGTCAAGCCATTGCTAAGGAAAAGGTCAAACGGTTTCGGGATTGGGAGTATTGGGGACGGCCCATTTCCGGGTTCGGCGATCCCAAGGCTCAGGTCTTCGTGGTGGGCTTGGCCCCTGCGGCCCATGGAGGAAACCGCACGGGACGGGTGTTTACCGGTGATCGAAGCGGAGACTGGTTGTATGAAGCGCTGCATGCGTTCGGGTTTGCCAACCAGCCGGATTCGACCCATCGGGAGGATGGGCTCACGCTGAACGATTGTTATGTCGCGGCGGTGGTACGTTGTGCCCCCCCAGCCAATAAACCCACAAAAGTCGAATTCGCCGCCTGCCGTCCCTATTTACAGGAAGAATTACGATTATTGCGGCGGGTCAAGGTTGTTGTGGCGCTTGGGAGGATCGCCTTTGATGAATATTTGCGGACCTGCCAGAGCATGGGTTGGCAGGTACCTTCTCCCCGACCAAAATTCAGCCATGGGGCCCAATATGCCTTATCCTGGGGTGTGACCTTGGTCGGGTCGTACCATCCCAGTCAGCAAAATACCTTTACGGGTACACTCACCCGTCCGATGTTTCACGGGATATTTAGCACCGTCCGCAAGCTGCTCACATCGTCGTGACCTTTGCGGGCTCCTCTGACCATGATGGTCCGATTAGGTCTTGTTGGAGGGTCTGGCTTCCCAATCTGAGAGAAATTTTTGTAAACCATTATCTGTCAACGGATGTTTGACGAGCTGTTGAAATACGCCAAAGGGCATCGTGCAAATATGTCCGCCGGTGAGAGCCGCTTCGACGACATGTTGGGGGTGGCGAACGCTGGCGACGAGAACCTGTGTGGTGAAATTATAGTTTTCGTAGATCGTCAGGATTTGTCGAATGAGCTCCATGCCATTGGAACTGATGTCGTCCAGTCGGCCTATGAACGGCGAGACGCACCATGCCCCGGCTTTGGCGGCCAATAAGGCTTGAGTTGGAGAGAAACATAATGTGACGTTGACCCGGATTCCTTCGCTGGACAATTGCTTCGTGGCCTTGAGCCCTTCCGGAATAAGTGGACATTTCACCACGATATTTTTGTGAATCTTCGCTAATTCTTTGCCTTCCTTTACCATGGCCGCAGCTTCAACACTGACCACTTCGGCACTGATGGGCCCATCCACAATCCCGCAAATTTCCAGGAGGAGATCTTTGAAATCACGCCCTTCTTTTGAGACCAGCGAAGGGTTGGTGGTGATGCCGTCGACCAGACCATAACTGGCCGCTTCACGGATTTCTTTGACACTTCCGGTATCGAGATAGAGCTTCATATCGAATCCCCTTTTTGTGTTTGAGCTGGTGTTGTCTGAGTGGTCTCGTGTCCCATTGTAATCCACGCCCCTGTCTTGTACAAATTTTCTTACCCATTGTCGGGGAGGAAAATTTATTTGATAAGCCTGCCTGACGTGTCGTCCCCCGGGAGGGAGTGTCAGCAATCTTGGAGTCCAGGACCCTCATGTTGTCCTACCATTCGGGGATGAAGAAGACGGAGGCCTCCTTTATTATGATGGATCACGTCGTTTGACTGGTAGAGGATCGAAGGCTAGAATTTTCACAGAGGAGAGATCGCGTTCGCGTTTTCAGCCATTGTTGGGGAAGGAGAGGGGTGTGGTCTACAAATATGTGCTGATAGGACTGTTGGCATGGGTGTGTGCCGGTTGTGGAGGGAATCCGTATTTGGATGCCTCCCTTGATCCCGCCAAATTTGAAGGAAAAGATAAGGCCTGGTTCGAAGAAAATTGGGGAAAGCCTAGCGGGAAATCCGCTCGATTCTTTGGAGGAGAAACCTGGGTGTATTCACGTATTTCCGGGGGTGCGTCCCGATTTCCCTACTTTAATTTTTCCCCGAATCAATGTCATATTAATTTAGATTTTGACAAAGAAGGCAAGCTGGAAGATTATGATTATTCGGATTGCTAAGGACTCTCGTGTCCGTTCCACCTGCTCGGGTTGAGGAGATCGTCCTGCTGAATATGCCATTCCAAACGGGTTTTCTTTCTTTAGGCTGTCTGCTCGTCCTTTGGACGTAGGAGTCTGGATTGTCTCGGACGATTATCATTACACCAACAATCGACGAGTTGTTTGTGGCTGCCGCCAAGGAAGTGGTGCAGGTGGTGCTGGACTGTCGGAAAGCCGGTCGCGACTGTCGTGTGGCTTTGGCGGGTGGGTCCACACCTCGAGGGTTGTACCGGCTCTTGACTGGTGACCCCTACCGAACTCAAATTTCTTGGGACCACCTTCGCGTTTTTTGGGGAGACGAGCGCACGGTTCCTCCGGATCACCAAGAGAGTAATTTCCGCATGGCCAAAGAGGCATTATTATCTCATGTGCCCATCCCCTCCAATCAGGTATTTCGAATTGAAGGAGAAGTACCCGCCGATGAAGCCGCGGCACGGTATGAAACCGTCCTGCAGGAACAATTCAATCTGTCATCAGGAGAGATTCCACAGTTCGACCTGATCTTATTGGGCATGGGTCCGGATGGGCATACGGCGTCATTGTTTCCTGGAACCTCGGCTGAGGCAGAGTCCGAAAAACTGGTGTCGGCGCCGTGGGTCGAGAAATTACAGACACATCGGGTGACGTTGACCCCACGGGTCCTTAATGCGGCGAAGCACGTGGTCTTTTTGGTCAGTGGAGTGGATAAAGCGAAGGCGTTACAGATCGTGTTGGAAGGGCCGGCAGATCCTGCCCGCTATCCCGCCCAAGTTGTGAATCCTCCGACAGGTCACATGGTATGGTTGGTCAATCAAGATGCGGCTGGCCTTTTGAAAAGAGAATCGATGACGTCACGTGTGTGAAGAAGGAGAGGTACCATGAAAATGGTTAAGGCGCCAGAGGCATTTATTCACGCCCTCCATAAAAACCCCATGACATGTCCCAGACCCGATTGTTCCGGTTCCGTGGCTGTGGAAGAGTGTTCCCGGTCCACCGATCGGGTGAAATCGTTTAGATTGCACTGTGAGCAATGTGATTGGCACGACACGATAACGGGTGATGAACAAGTCGATCCGCCGTGGGACGAGGGGTCCCTGATGGAAATTACCGAGGAGCATCTTCTGCATTTAGAACCGGTTTGTCCCTATGATCAGGCACCGGTGGATTTTCATTCGCTGCCGAATCCACGTCGTCGGGCTCGCTATCGCATCACGTGTTTTTTCTGTGGGCGGCAGGAGGAATTGGATTGGCCACCTGAGGAAGCGAAGCGATAATCCTTGGGAGTGTGCCGGGGCCTGAGATTTCCCTTCAGTGGCCCCTTGCGTGATTCCCCATGCCCTGTTATTCCTGTCAGACTCATCTGTTGTCGAACTCATGAAAAAAATTAAAAAAAAGAAATCGGCTTCTCAAGTCGTGCCGGCTTTTCTTGTTGGGTGGACTCATGGAAATCCACCTCCGCCAGGCTATATCGCTGCCTGGTTCGATGAGGCGTATGGCGGGCCACTGCGCATACGTTTCCTCACCTCGAACGGACATCATCATTTTGAGGCGGCGCACACCACTTGGACTGCCGAAGTCAATATTGAGCCCTCAACGGCAATCGTGGAGCAGTGGCAGGGTCGCTTACAGTGGGAACAGACCCAATTGGCAATCCTGTTTCCTCCGACCAATACGGCGACCGATCGTCGGGATGCCCTGCTGCATGTGGCGAGAATGGCGAGGGGAGTAACCCTGCTCACCGACGGAACGACCTATGACGTGGCGACCGGCACATATCTCAATCCTTCGGATTGGCGTGATCGGGATTTGGAGGTCTTTCGAATCACCGATCACATTCAGGTGGAACATCGTGAAGACGTTCAGCGGGCGCGCATGTGGTTCCATACCAGGGGCCTCACGAAATTTGGTCTGGATGAAATCGAGACCTTTCAACCCATGGGCCTATCGAGTCGAGAGGTGAAAGACACCGTCCTTAGGGTTGCCGACTATTTGATCGAGCAGGGAAAGAACTCAAAGGTGGGGGAACGAATCATTCTTGATGGAAGTGGTCCCCAGGTGATGGTGGTGCGCCATCGGACCGATCCCGTGTATGGGACTCCTCTGGCATTCCGAGAGTTTATCTTGGAGTAACGGGAACCCAAGCACACAGGAAGCTGCAACCGAACGCGGTTACCGTGGTGGAGAAACCACGGTAATGCGAGTCTGCGCCCCTCGTCCAATCGCTTGATCGCAGGGGCTTAGGTGCGTATCGATGGCAATATTGGGAATGGAGCCCGGCTTGCTCATCAGTTGCCGGGTGAGTGCCTCGCCCGATGCCACAGGGCGTGGCAGGCGATAGAGATAAATTGTGTCGATATCTTCTGCTTGAAACCAGGTTGCGCCTAAACTTCTCTTGTAAAATTCCAGGATTTTTTCAGGCGGGTCCGGGCTGAGGAGCACGGCTGAAGGAATGGTCTGGTAGGCGTGTCCATGAATTTGTGCATTCCCGCTGGGCATGGCACTGGCCAGGACGGCATTCGGATATGGAGGGACCAAGAAAAATTGTGCCGGAGGCGTCCAGCTATTGAGAAATGATTCGTGCATGGTGGTGAGGCGGCATTGCGGGTTCTTGCTCACTGCGGAAAAATCAGCCAGGGGAGCATAGGAGCCTGCATGGGCGAGTGTCGGGAATACGAACAGAAATACGAGACTCAGCAAATAAGACTTCTTCATGCCTTGACTCCTTGCATCGTTTGGGATTGAGAAAATTGGCATGTTCGGCATACAAAAGTGAGAATCATGACGTAAGCATGCTGTGCAGTCAACTGGGAGGGGGCACAGAAATTCGGCAGCTTGAGTCGTGAGGCGGAATGGAATTTCATGAACCTATCAGGGAAGCTATTTAGCCTCACGATAACGAATTGCCCCATGAGGTGAGGCCGACCACTGCTGTCTGTGTTTCGTTATGAAAGCTTTGAGGCAGACGCTGGTTTTTGGTTAATGACATTCATGGCCAAGGCAATCATCGAGCCCACATCGGACACGGAGGCTGGGAGCACGAGAGTGTTACTGGCTTTCGCCAATTCTCCAAATTCTCCAATATATTGTTCCGCCACCCGAAGCTGAACGGCCTCAAATCCGCCGGGGTTTTGAATCGCTTCGGCGACCTTTCGAATACCTTCGGACGTGGCGGTCGCAATCGCGAGAATGGCCGACGCTTCTCCTTCGGCTTCGTTGATTTGTTGCTGTCGTTTCGCTTCAGATGCTTTGATGACCTGCTGCTTGTCCCCCTCGGCTTCGTTAATGGCCGCGTCCCGTTGACCTTCGGACGCCAGCACCACTGCCCGCTTTTCCCGTTCAGCCCGCATTTGTTTTTCCATGGCGCTGAGCACGTCTTTGGGCGGGTTGATATTACGAATTTCGTACCGAAGGACTTTGGCACCCCAAGGGGAGGAAGCTTTGTCCAATTCGTTCACGACGGAAATGTTAATCGTGGTCCGTTCTTCGAAGGTTTTATCCAGGTCAATTTTTCCGATTTCACTACGAAGCGTAGTTTGGGCGAGTTGAGAAATGGCGAACCGGTAATCGGTAATGCCATAGGAAGCCCGTTCGGCATCTAAGACTTTGATATACAAGACCCCGTCTACTCCGACCTGCACGTTATCCCGGGTAATACAAATTTGTTCGGGAACGTCCACGGCCATTTCTTTTAGGGTATGTTTGTATCGAATCACATCTAAAAACGGGATAAGGATGTGAAGTCCGGCGTTTAAGGTTGACGAATACTTTCCTAACCGTTCAACGACATAGGCGCTTTGTTGAGGAACCACGATGGCCGTCTTTGACAGAATAATAAACGCCAGTAAGGCTAGTACAAGCATGACCAGTAATTCACCCGACATGAGATTCCTCCTGTGTAATCGGATCCGCCTGAATCCAGAGCGTCAACCCTTCAACTCGAATAACTTTGGCCTGGGATCCTTTGCCTAGGGTTGATGTTCCGGCATTGCGGGCGGTCCAGCTTGTTCCATGGAGTTCCACCTTCCCTATTCGTTGGGCGTCCAGATTTTCCAGAACAGTGGCAAACTCTCCAACCATGGAATCCACCGGAACCTCATCCTTTTCCCTTATGAAGCCCGTTCCTTGAAGGGGTTTCTTCATGGCGAAGAGAGAGAGGATGCCGAAGAACACGAAACACAACCATTGCAGCCAGGCGGCTTCGGTCAAGCTTAACCAGGTGAGTGCACTCACCATCAACGCAGCTACCCCGAAAAACAGAAAATAAAAATTGCCGAGGCCTCCCAGGGTGAGGATTTCCAACCCTATTAAGATCAAACCCATTATCGACCAATGCCACCAAAGCATCGCGGAAGGACTCCTCTCTGTTGCAAGGATAACGGCGAGGGGGACAGGGGGATCCGAGCTATTGCCGTTTTTCTATTATATCGGGCGTCGTATGGCGAAAACTAAAGCCGAATGGTTTTTTTAGTTGAGATGGGAACACGGCAGTACCGTCTTTAGGGAAAGACTAACACAAATTTCCGGAAAGGTCTTCCTCTCAGGAAGGTAAAGCTGCATTTCGAATGGGAGGTTGCCGTCTACCCTCTTACCGTCCTGCTCTGCCCTCCAAACTCTGTCTTTTGGCCTGAGAAATGTCCCGATTGGATTCAATAATTTGAAATAAAGTCTGGAACGATGCCGGGGAGTTCTTGAATTCCCTGGAAGGGCTCGTTCCCCGTTGCCGAAAACGGAAGATGTCAGGTGAAGACAACCAACAAGTCTCATTTCCGGCTACACAGGGTTGTGTTGACTTATCGTGCGATGTCGGCGGTCCTGTTTCTACCCAGTGGGCAAATCAGGGTGTTCGACAAAAACAGAGGGTGGAAACTTTTTGCCGGTTTTAGAGTGTCGCAGGGTTCGTTTTAGGACGAAGTCAAACAGCAATGGATTGTAGTCATAGATTTCATTGAGGGCGTCCCGTTCTTCAGAGTTGATATGACCGGAGGACACGAGTGATCGGGTCTGAATCACGATATTGATTGCAGGCAGGGGATAATCGCTTCCATTGATGAGTCTGGAGTGAATGGAGGGCTTGGATAAGATCTTATCGAGGTTGTGATGCCGATTGTATTGGGTCACGGCCGAAATATCAGCAAACACTAAGCCTGCATACTTGGGGTCTTCAAGCATCTGAATGGCCGGATCGATATAGGGTGTGCCTGGAGGACAGCGGGTCTCCTCATGTTTTTCGCATTCCCCCAAACTGGCGACATGCGCCATCACGACTTTCACTCCCATGTCCAAGGGCTTTTTTAATAACAAGGGATTTCCAAACCGCTGAAATTCTTCTGCCTCCGTGGCAACCTCCACGCCCGTATGGGAAATCAGGACCATGTCGTACTCTTTCATGATGCGGTAATACGGAACGAGTTTGTCCTGCATGGCTTCTGACGCCGGATGAATACCCAGGGCATTGGGCAGCCATTTCACAAACCGAACGCCTTGTTGTGCATAGTGACGAAGTGTGGCTGTGGCATCTTTCCGATAGGGATGGATGGAGATGATCGGGAAAAAGATATCGGGATTCTTCTTGGCAATGGTCATCACATATTCATTGGGCACATAAAACGTCGATAGTTTTCGATTGGGTCGTCCCTGTTCGTCATGAAAAAAATCAAATGCCATAATGCCGAACTTTCCCCCTTCCGGCATGAACTGAATGAGGTCTTTCAAGCGGGCAAGGTATTGGGCGTCGGCTTGCTGTTCGTCGGTAATCACGGCTGCACTCTTATAGATTTCAAACTGGAAAAAATGAGTGAATCCGCTCCAGGGGGATTGCCATTCCTCATTGACAAAGGTTCCATTGATGTCCTCATTCATGCCCAACATATGAACGTGATAGTCTCGACGGGCATTACCCTGGATACCGTCCAACGCCTGGTGGATCAGCGAGCGTGCCCCGGCGCTCATCTCCTTCTCTAAATCCTTGGGTTCCTGATCGAAGGCGCCCCCCAAAAGATCGCAAGAAGCACAGAAGGCGCTTACGGCAAACAGCATTGCCCGGAGAAGATATGTCGATGTCTTTCTCATATGCTTGTGTGGAATCATGTTGAGTGCATCTGTTTCGTGGTGTGGGGTTCAATCTTACTGACAGACGATATTTGGTATGTAACGAAAGGTTTTAGGAAATCCACACACAATTACTTCATACAAAGAATGTTCATTCTTTGTTGGCTTCCTTTTAGAGAAAAGGGGAGGGATGGATCTGCCTTGTGCATCTTTCGGTAAGGCAGAATGGTAAATGTGTATTTCGTTCTAACCCTATCGTAAAAAATGTTTCGGCGAAATATTCTTTCCTGCTTTTATTGTATTTCTGAAGGCTTGGGTTACAAACTTTATACCTTGACTAATTGTCAGAATTAACCAAGAATCTTCCCAACTTTCTGCTTTTGTAGCAATTTCATTGTTCGGGTGTAGGGGGTGTTATGTGGAAGGAGGATTTATGACTGCTTCGCCGAAATCGGAAGCATGGCCGTCCCTGCCTTTAGATGAGTGGAAGGATACCTATGCAACCTTGCATATGTGGGTGCAGATCGTCGGCAAGGTTCGCCTCGCCCGGAGCCCCTGGATCAACCATTCCTGGCATGTCACGCTCTATGTGACCACGAGAGGGCTGACCACATCTCCTATCCCTTATGGAGACCGCACGTTCCAAATCGACTTCGACTTTATCGACCATCAGGTGATCGTGCAGACGAGTGATGGTCTTGGCGGTCGGATTCCACTTCAACCGCAGTCGGTTGCCACATTCTATGCCTCTCTCATGGCTGAGTTA
>JBATLR010000069.1:0-2749 GCA_049289415.1 Nitrospirales bacterium | reverse complement strand
CCCTCACTCTTTTCATTTAACTCCTGACACACGCATTTTGAGGCATCAACCCCACGCATCGATCACGACTAAAGAAACCCGTATTCCTCATACCAGCGAATAGTTCGTTTGAGCCCCTCATCCAAGGAAACCCGTGGAGCATAACCAAGAACACCTTTCACCTTTTCAATGGAGAATGCCCGATTATTTTTAAAAAAACTTACCCGTCGTTTGTGCAAAGGAGGTTCTATTCCCAGCGGCGTACAGACGGACTCACACAGACCAGCGAGCCATTCCACCGGCATCAGCGGGATATGCATACTCGGGGCTGGAACCTGAAGTTGCGCGGAAATACGATCCACCAGTTCATGCAACGGAAGATAGCCATCGCCTCCGATGATGAACGCTTCGCCCACCGCCTTATCATGGAATGCACAAAGCAGGAACCCTTCAATCACATCATCAATGTATGCGGGATGAAACAACACATTGCCTTTTCCGATATAGACAAACTGTCGTTTTTTAATGGTGCGAAACAGCTTCAGCATGCGGAGATCTTCAGGACCGTACAGGGAGATCGGCCGAACGACGCTAATGGGCAATCCTGTTTCCTGATGAAACTTCCACACGTATTGTTCCGCCATGAGCTTCGTTTCCTGATATAAATCCGTGGGGTTGAACGGCGTTTCTTCATGAGCCGGAATCGACTGCACATCCCCATGAACGCCAATCGTGCTGCAATGCACCACGCGACCAACCGCATATTTCTTGGCGGCACAAAGGACATTTTTTGTCCCTTCGACATTCACGGCATAGGCGTCGGCCTTATCCGATCCCCCTTTTCGAAAATTGGATACCAAATGAAACACTTTCTCCACGCCGTTGACGGCCTGTTCCACATCCGGAAGGTTGCGGATATCTCCCCATAGCACCTCACATCTCGCATCCGGTGGGACCTCACCCTGCTTGCTCCCCCGATGCGCGAAGACCCGAACCTCTTGACCGTCCGCGAGTAACCGCCGCACAAGATGGGTTCCCAAAAATCCTTTTCCGCCCGTGACCAACACTCGTCCCATTACGCGTGTGTCCCCTTCTTGTTTTGAGCAACCACCAAGAGCATGTATCCACTAGTAAAAAATAAGGTGGCATCCAATTTCGAGATTGTCCAAATAAACGGATAGAGTAAGGAATACATGGTGAACACTTTTTGATATTGCTTCAGATCTTTTCCGGTTACCACCAGCCCCTTCGCGGAAGTCCGCTTCCCTCTCTTCAACAGATCAAACGCAAACGTGATCAACGTATCAATACATTCTGAAAAGAATTTGGAATAGGTCTTCTCCGACAGTACCTGGAAGTGATCGCCCAAGATCCGGTTGATGTCCTCCGGGGTATACCCGGGGCGGAGATGCCCATGTTTTTCATCAGTCTGACCAATCGCCAAACGAAGTTTTCTGAGGAGCGTCGGTTTAATATGCGGGACATTCAGAACGACCTGTCCATCGGGTTTCACGATCCGATGCAGCTCACGGATAAAGGCCTCATCATTGGGAATGTGTTCAAGAAAATCGATCACGGCCACACGATCGAATGCATTGTCGGCAAATGGTGTGGGATGATCATCAATCTGAAACACCCGCTCGTGAATCAGCTCTTGAATAGCCTCCACGGTGGTTTGGTCCAAGTCCGCACTGGTCCACTGTCCACCCCGTTGACGAAGCAGATAGCTGATCACGCCATTATCCGCTCCAATATCCAGGCAGTGTAACGTCGTCGTCTCGCCGAGAGCCTCAGTGAGTTCTTTATATTTTCGCTGTTTCAATACGGATTTATTGAAGAGGCGTAAGGGCCATACGGGCGCTTCTCGTTCCGTCATGTTCATCCTGGGTACAGACCTCGCACCATGGCCAATTCCTGTTGGGTCTGGCTCTTATTCCATCCCAACTCTTTTGAAAGAATATCCGCACAAACTTCCAGGGGCTTATCGCCTGGATAACCAGCCGTCCCTATCTCTGTTCGGCGAAAAACCACATCACTTAATCGTTGGGCCATCTCTTCCCGCAAGGCATACCGGACTTCTGCCTGGAGAATCTCCATATCTTCTGACTCGTCAGGGGTGATGCGCTCACCCGAAGCAGGCAAATACTGAAGAACCGCGCGATAAGAAGAGCCATAATTGTAAATCAAGCGACGCACCGCCTTTGGACTCACTCTCCCGGGAGGACTTTTCATTTCCTGACTCAAAAATTCGTGAAACTTGCCAATCGTTCCGCCATACAGAGAGGTGCGGGACGTTTGAGACGGTTTTGAAGTCCGGCCCAAGACCCGGAACACCCGATCAACCACATGTTCGGCCACCCTTCGTGCCGTCGTGAATTTTACTCCCAGAAGCGAAATGACATTTCGGGCGCCCACGTCTTCCCTTGTACGGATGAAGGCTTCACTTTCCAGTTGAATATCTCCACAGCGAGACTCCCCATTCGCACCCGGGAGCAAACCACCATTGACCATGGCCACATCTTTCATGGTGAGGGCCGCGTGGGGATAGGCCTGATTGATTTCCTGTAAAAACTCATGAATATCTTCCTCTGAAATTCTGAACGCATCCGGTTTTCCTGCATACGAACGGTATGAGGTCCCAATGAGAGAACAATCCCGCCAGGGCACCATAAAGAGCAGTCGTTTTCCCTTATTCAACAGGGCACGGTCATCGGAATAGGCTCCCCTGGCAGCCAGCCCAACCGCATAAGAAGAAAACAATGGACGGGTG
>JBATLR010000068.1:0-4030 GCA_049289415.1 Nitrospirales bacterium | reverse complement strand
CGAACTCCGGGAGCGGGTCAGTCAGCTCGTGCAGGACGGCGAAGCCGTTCTTCGCCCGGCCGGAAAGCTCAACCTCAAACAGCTCGTCCGGACGTTCACGCTCCGGACCGGCGAAGGCTTTGTGGAGAACTTCGGACCGGATCTCATTGCCCGCATCGGCAAAGAAGCGCCCGGCGTGCGGCTGCGCTTCGTACAGAAGCCCAACAAAGACAGTACCCCACTTCGCGACGGGACCGTCGATCTGGAAACCGGCGTGGTGGGTGACACGACTGCTCCGGAGGTGCGCGCGCAGGCATTGTTCCGCGACCGGTTTATCGGCGTGGTTCGAAAAGGGCACATGCTGAGCAAGGGGAAGATCACGCCCTCCCGGTATGCGGCCGGAAAGCACGTCGTTGTCTCGCGGAAGGGTCTCGACAAGGGACCGATTGATGAGGCCTTGGAGCTCTTGGGTCTGAAACGGGAGATCGTGACGATCGTCGGTGGCTTTTCGGCGGCGGTGGCGCTCGCCCGGGGCTCCGACCTGATCGCCAGTGTTCCCGAACGACACACCGGAAATCTGCGCGCCGGCATGCAGAGTTTTCCCCTTCCGGTTTCCATCCCGGAGGTTACGGTTTCCTTACTCTGGCACCCCCGGCTGGATGCCGATCTCGCCCATCGCTGGCTGCGCGGCCACATCCGGGATATCTGCGCGGCGATCCGCTGAAGAGGTAGGTCTCCCGCAGTCCACCAGGACAAGCTTGCCGATTGCTTGCCGGAACAATTGCTACCAACCGAGGTTAAGGATTATTCCTGAAGATCGCGGCTGATCACACGACGGCTTGCTCTACCCCGCGGTGCGCAATCCACTGATTCGGTCCGGAGGTGAGGAGACCGAATGGCAGCTCAAACCGTGGGACTCGGAGACGAGCTGCCTCTTGATGTGCGCGTTCGTCGTTTTAAGGGACGACTCTTATGGCCTTTATCTGTTGGGCTTGTTGAAACATGACCCAATCGACTGCCGCCGCCATGAGGTGCTGAACAAGGTTGTAAAAGATAATGGGCAACATCACTTCCGGGTGATCGCCTAAGGCCATGGAGGCCAGCACCAGCCCGGCCCCATTATTATTCATACCGAGACCAAACATGAGTGAGACCCGGTCACTGCGGTCTGTTCGAAACACACGAGACAGCAGGTATCCCGCCCCAAAGGCGGCGAGGCACAAGGTCAATGAGATCACCGCCACGATCACCAGAAAGGCGATGTCCGGGTGGGAGAAGGCTTTAGGCAAAGCCAGCGCGGCATTCGAATAGGTGAGCGACACCAAGACGCCATAGTTGAAGAGTTTGAGATAGGGTTTGGCTGTGGCCAGATGACGTTCCCCGAGGGCCCATTGGGTCAGGATGCCAAGCACCGAAGGCAGGATAACCCAAATGCCCAGAAACGCCACCACGCCGTCGGAGGCGAGTTCGTGCAAATCTTCGGAATAATCATCGATGGTGACCAGGCCCACGACATGGAGCACCATGGGAGTGAAGATCGGACTCAGGGCGGTGGTGAGCAGGACCAGCCCGAGGCTGAGCGCCAGGTTCCCATTGGCATTTTGTGCCCAGGCGGGTGAGGCTCCCGCGATAGGCATGGCGGCCACAAGGGCCAGGCCGACCAAAATCTGTTGTACTTCTTCTGAATTGTTCCAGAGTTGCAACGCCACGCTGAACCCAAGGATACAGACCAGGGGTGTGGCCAGGTTTCCAACAAGACCGCTCAAGAGCACCAATGGTTGATGGAGTAGCTGCCGGAGTTCCCGCACTTTGACCCCGAGCCCGGCATTGAATAAGAGCGAGGCCAGCAGAAACAGCGGCACGGAAAGCACCACGTTTTGTTGTAGAAGCGTGACACTCCCCAGCTCGATATTCCGCATCCAGAGACCAAGTTGCGGTGCGATGGCCGCCAGCACATAGGCGCCGATGGTGGCCCAGATGAAATAGCGATGAATAATCGGGATGAGCGCTTCTACGGAATCTCTGAGCGATGCCATCTCCGGGTCTCCATGCGATTGGTATGAATAGCCGCCTCGACCATCCCTTTGTCATGCTGAGTGCAACGAAGAATCTGTGCCCGGCTCACAGCCATAGGGCTTAGCGGGATGCTTCGCGGAGCCTGCCTGAGTGGAGTCGAAAGGTCTCAGCATGCCGACAAGGACAAGGAGACATGACCACCGCGACTCAGGACTTCCCGTTTGCCGCCGCTTTCATGGACAGCGAAATACGCTTGCGAGGAACGTCGACTTCCAGCACGGTGACTTTGACCTGTTGATTGACCTGCACCACCGTGTTGGGATCGCTGACAAATTTATTCGCGAGTTGACTGATATGCACCAGACCATCCTGATGCACGCCGATGTCGACGAATGCGCCAAAGGCCGTGACATTGGTCACCACTCCGGACAGAATCATACCGGGTGTGACCTGCTCGATGGATTGCACCCCTTCATCAAACTTTACGGCTTCAAATTGTTGGCGTGGATCACGGCCGGGCTTGGCCAATTCGGTGAGGATATCCATTAGGGTCGGTTTGCCCACGTCCTCCGTGATGTATCGATTGAGATCGATCGTGCGTTGCCGGGCAGGATCCTTCATGAGATCCTTCACGGTGCAGCCTAAGTCTTTGGCCATCGCGTTGACCACGGCATACCGTTCGGGATGCACGGCGCTGGCATCCAGCGGATGCTCGCCATCGGTGATGCGTAAAAATCCTGCCGCTTGCTCAAAGGCTTTGGCTCCCAGGCGCGGGACGTTCTTTAATGCGGTTCGGCTGGCAAATGGGCCATGTTCCTGTCGATAGGCCACAATATTCGTGGCCAGTTGCGGACCCACACCGGAGACGGCCGTGAGCAGTTGCGGGCTCGCCATATTCACGTCCACCCCTACCCGATTGACACAACTGATGACCACATCCTGCAACCGTTGTTTCAAGATGCCCTGATCGACATCATGTTGATATTGCCCGACGCCGATGGCCTTGGGATCGATCTTCACCAGTTCGGCTAAAGGATCCATGAGCCGTCGCCCGATCGAGACCGCCCCACGCACCGTCACATCGTGATCGGGAAATTCCTCACGGGCGACCGGTGACGCGGAATACACGGACGCGCCGCTCTCGTTGACCATCACAATGGGGATGGCGGATGGCAATTTCAATGCGCGGAGGAACGCTTCGGTCTCCCTCCCGGCCGTCCCATTCCCCACCGCGATCGCCTCAACCTGAAAACGCTGACACAACTCCACAACCGTGTCTCCCGCTTTGGCAGCTCCGCTTGCTCCCAGATGGGGGAAGATGGTCTCCGTATGACGCAAGGTGCCCTGGCGGTCCAGACAAACCATTTTACATCCGGTGCGAAAGCCCGGATCGATGGCCAGCACGGTCTTCTGTCCCAGCGGTGGGGCCATGAGCAGTTGCTGCACATTTTGCGCAAACACTTCTATGGCCGTTTGATCGGCGCGGGTTTTGGTGACCAGGCGGGCTTCGGTTTCCATTGAGAGGGACAAGAGCCTGGTAAAACTGTCTTTGATCGCCAGGGTGACCTGTTCCAATGCCGGCCCTTTTCCTTTGAGAAAGAGGCGATGCAGCAGCGACAGCGCTTCGGGTTCCGGCACCATCACCCGAAAGGTCAGAAACCCTTCTGTTTCTCCACGACGCATGGCCAGCACCCGATGTGAGGGCGCCTTGGCGACCGGTTCTTCCCATTCGACATAGTCCCGATACTTGCTACCTTGAACATCTTTCCCTCGCACGGCAGTGGTTTTGAAAATCCCCTGCTCTAAATACAGCGCCCGCATGGAGGCCCGGGCCTGCAGATCTTCGCTGATCCATTCGGCCATGATATCGCGCGCGCCGGCCAACGCGTCCTCCACGGTCTCTACACAGAGTTCCGGATTGAGATATTTTTGTGCCTCGGCTTCGACATGCAATTCGGCCGCTTGCGCCCAGAGGCTCAACGCCAACGGTTCCAATCCCCGCTCTTTGGCGATCATGGCCCTCGTGCGGCGTTTG
>JBATLR010000067.1:0-3527 GCA_049289415.1 Nitrospirales bacterium | reverse complement strand
AATTAGGACCATTATGGCTTAAAGGAGTGTTAGCTTGCTTTCAGGTGAATATTCGCGCTTAGAACTTGAATGGTAGAAAAAATTGTCGTACCAGCAGAGCGGTCGATCACACTAATCTCCTTATACGCATTTCCTAAAAGTTAGAACAACCCTAACCGTTTCTTTTATTGTTAGTTGCCATACACTTGAATTATGGCTCAATGAACACGAATTTCCCATGAGAATCCTGATTGCTCATAATCGTTACCGGCAGGCTGGTGGCGAAGATAATGTCGTCGAAGCAGAGCGTGCTCTATTATCACATCATGGTCATGATGTAGATGTTTTGCTTGTGGATAATAGGGAGCTTGCTGATGGGATTCTCACGCAGATCAAGACTGCTTTCACCGCAACTTATTCGAGGATTGGACGTGCAAAGCTACGAGAGGCAATAAGCAGCTTTCGACCGGATATTGTCCACGTACACAATTTCTTTCCGCAGTTGAGTCCATCAATTTACGATGCTTGTGCCGATGAAGGGGTGGCCGTTGTGCAGACTCTCCATAATTACAGACTTATTTGTCCTGGCGCCTTGCTCATGCGTGATGGCAAGATTTGTGAACAATGTATTACAGGTTCACCCTACCACGCAGCTCTTTATGGTTGTTATCGTAACTCAAAGCCTGGCAGTTTGGTCGTCGCGCACATGGTGGCAACTCATCGTCGATTAGGAACATGGTCGAAAAAAGTGGACCGGTTTATTGCGTTGACGGATTTTGCAAAGTCTAAGTTTTTACAGGGCGGTTTTCCCAAAAACCGCATTAATGTGAAACCCAACTTCGTCTTGGATCCACAGATTTCTACTGGTCCTAAGAAACGGGATACTTGTGAGTCCCGCGAATCATTCGCTCTTTTTGTGGGGCGACTTAGTCCTGAAAAGGGTTTCGTCACTTTATCTAAAGCATGGCTTAACCTGGACCGCAGGCATACCTTAAAGATAGCTGGAAGTGGCCCGCTTGAAAGTGAGTTGCCGGATCAGGACAACATTGTGCATCTGGGCTTTCAGCGACAGGATAAGGTCAGTTCCTTGATGGGCTGCGCTCTCTTCTTAGTAGTCCCGTCTGAGTGTTTCGAAAGCTTCCCACTGGTAATTGCTGAAGCATTCGCGCATGGGCTTCCGGTACTGGCATCGAGACTGGGAAGTATGGGAGAAATTATTGAAGATGGGGTTACAGGGAAATTTTTTGAACCTGGCGATTATAAGGACCTTGCAAGCAAGGCTTGTTGGTTGCTGGAACGTCCCGCAGAATGTAAACGTATGGGGGAAAATGCTCGAAGTAATTACCTGGAGAAGTATTCACCTGAAGTAAACTACCCTCAGCTTTTAAATATCTATAGGGAAGCAATGGATCATCAGCGAAATAAGCAAAATCGAGGTTGAAATGGTATGAACCTAATATTTATGCTAGTTCCTCGGCTGAAATACAAAGATTATTTTTGAATCTGGTTGGAAAAAGCACAGGTAATTCAGCAAAATAATATCTACCTGATCCAAATCCTAACCTCGTGAATCGGATGAAGTGGTCTAACACTGGTCAGATGGGTTATGGGAAATTCCTACTTGATGGCATAACTGGCAGGATAGCCTTCTTTATCCTAGAGGAGACTTTTTAGGGATACCTCTCAGTTCACCTCTCTCTTATTACCCACCAACTTCTTTGGTTGGATTTATGAGCCCTGATATTTTCCGCCAAACGGTTGTTTCTATGAGCGTTGACGCTGCTAGCTTTCAGACCGTTAGCGCGCTTGTCTTAAAGTGGATAGACGACCCTAGGGGTAGGTATGTCTGTGTTTCCAATGTGCATATGTGCATCGAATGTCTGGATAATCCTGCGTTTGCAGATGTGGTCAATAGTGCTGATTTAGTTGTGCCGGATGGGAAGCCGATAGCGCTGGCACTCAGACTCCTGGGTCAGGAGCAGGCCGAGCAGATGCGTGGCGCAGATCTGACGGCAGAGATTTTGAAGTATGCTAATTTCAAAAACGCTGTGATTGGTTTCTATGGTGGAACAGAAACGGCATTGGCACGTATACGGAAACATCTTAATCGGGATTACCCCGGCATAAAAATAGGCTGCATGATCTCACCACCATTTAGAGCCTTGTCAGAGGTTGAGCTTGCTGATGACCGAAAGCTCATAAATGACTCAGGTACACAATTGCTTTTTGTTGGGTTAGGTTGCCCTAAGCAGGAGCGCTGGATGGCCGCTAATGTGAGGCACCTCAATGCTACCCTCGTGGGAGTTGGCGCTGTTTTTGATTTTCTCAGTGGGGAGAAAGCTATGGCACCAAAGTGGATATGTGCATTGGGAATGGAATGGTTTTTTAGGTTGATTTCCGAACCGCAAAGACTATGGAAAAGATACGCTACAACCAACCCTAAATTCATATGGTATTTTGGGAAGCAATATATTGGATATTTTCTACATAAAAATTAGCAATAATATTTGAAGACATCTGTCCAGAGCACCCGGAAGGTAAGAGGCTTGGGACCTTTACCCCTCGACATGTTATCATTTTAGATCTTAGGCTACCACGTCTCTGGTTTCTTATGCCTAATACCATGGCCTAGTTCTTCAGGCACTCTTCTTACTTCTTGTAATTAATGCTGGCCAGGACAGGGATTCCCTGCTCAAGCGAGAGTTGTTCTGGTCTGGTGTATCCGCCCTTGAAAAATTCCGAAACAAATGCCCAAGCCACTCCACTCAGCAACCCAAAAGCGATGCCAAAGTACAAGATGAGAGATTTTTTTGGTTTAATTGGTGAAATTGGCGGTGAGGCGGATTGTATCACACTCACATTTGCAAGTTGCTTCTTATCCATATCTGTAGAGATATTTGCCATTTCAAGTTTTTCCACATAAATTTTTAAATTTTCTTTATCTTTGTTGACCTCACGCTGGAGCCCGTCAAATTGTTTTTCTAATTGATTGAGTCGTGCAATCTGACTATCAAGTTCTTCGATTTGTCCCAGGAAGACTCCTTGCTTGGTCCTGAGAGAAGTTAATTCAGATTCTGAACTCAAAAGTTCTAGCTGAATGTCTTGGTAGACAGGGTTCCTGACTGTTTTTATCTGCTCTTTGGCTTGGGCCTCTTGTTTATTAATTAATGTCTGAATTAGAGCTATTTCCTCTCGAACATCAGTAACCATTCGACTGCTTTCCTGATATTTTCCTAAAAGTTGTTGTTCTTTTCGCCTGAGAGCTAGCAACTCGTTTCGTGTCGCATTGATGGTCGGGTGTTCGCTTTCGGTTTCAGTCGAAATCGGAATGTATTGCGGAATATCGGTTAACTGCCTTTTCAGGGAGTGTATTTTTGAGCCTAAGCCCTGGACTTGGTCCTCATTAGCTTTTGATCTACTGTCTATCGTTTGCCGTTGGTTAAAGAGGAGATTCCGTTGATCTAATATGGAAGAAATCCCATGCTCTCTCTTGAATTCTTGCAGAGCGGTTTCAGATTGTTCCAAATTTTTACGAAGGGTTTGAACCT
>JBATLR010000066.1:0-3262 GCA_049289415.1 Nitrospirales bacterium | reverse complement strand
TTGCAAACCTGATGGAAGAGTCATGGTGGTTGACGCGGTCCTTCCATCAGAAAAAATCGAGGCGTACAATCGGATGGAACAACTCCGGGACCCTTCCCATACCAAAGCTCTCAGTTTTGCCGAGATGGCGACAGCTATTAAGTCGTCGGGTCTGACTAATATCAAAACGGGACGCTATAAGGTCGAGATGGAGTTGGAACAACAACTGGCTGCTTCCTTCCCCCACCCTGGGGACAAAGACAAGCTTCGCCGGATGTTTGAGTCTGACATTGGAAAAGATGCCATGGGTGTTGGGGTGCATCGCATGGGCAGTGAGATTTACTTCGCCTATCCGATCCTTATCACGGTTGGACAAAAGGTTGCCTGAGCCGGGCCCCTGAGAGGGGAAAAGGCGAAGGATCATACATGAGTCATGGGTTTGCAGGAATATTTTTTGAAATTTAAAACGTTTGTCAAAGTATGAACCCAATTTTAAATTCTTATCCCGGTCCTTCACTCACATTGTCAATTGACCATTACTATGGTCGTGTTCTTTCATTTCGGAATCATCAGGTTATTTGATGTTGACGGAAAAGCAAAAGATGCTCAGTGGGGAGTTATATAACGGTGCCGATCCGGAACTCGTTGAAGAGCGTCAGCGGGCCAGAATGCTTTGCCAACAGTTAAATGCTTTGCCTGCAACCGCATCGGAAGTCGAGCGTCATGCAGTCCTTGCCGATCTCTTTCACACAGAAACCGACGCGTGTCTCATCCCGCCATTCTTTTGTGACTACGGTTACAATATTCGTCTTGGCGCACACGCCTACTTCAATTTTAATTGCGTTCTCCTTGATGTCATGCCAATCTCGATCGGAAGTCATGTCCTGTTCGGCCCTGGTGTTCACATCTACACAGCCTTACATCCCCTGAGTGCTCATGAACGACGTTCCGGTCTGGAATTCGCCAAGACGGTGACCATTGGCGATGATGTATGGGTGGGTGGCGGGGCGATCATTTGCCCTGGGGTCGTCATCGGGGATGGTGCCGTCATTGGTGCTGGTAGCGTGGTTACTCGTGATGTCAGACCCGGTGTCGTTGCAGCGGGCAATCCCTGTCGCATCATCCGTCAAATCTAACCTGATCCAGGCCTATTGGTGTCTAGCTTTTTTCAAAAAATGGAATTGCCATGGGAAGCCCGGTGATGCTGGTGAGATCACACGTTCAGGCAACCCCGGTTGCACAGTATAAGAAAGTAGAGATGATGTGGCCCGTGAGTATGCGATCCATTCGGGACGGAATTCGCAGGCAGGCCTGCATAACCAGAATCCTGAAAGTACATACAGGTTGCCATGGTTCGGATTTGTTTATTCCACCGAAGCGCTCGTTTCCCCACTCTTGGGAACAATAACACCGAAGGCCCGGGAAAGTTTGGCTGTGATGTCACGAAATGTTTTGGGGACAGACGAATCCTCTGATGAAAATTGAAAAGTATCCATTTCAATCAATCGAGGAAATATCCTAATAATAGGAAAGCTAAGCACCGAGTGTTAGACGGTTATCCATTATGGATTGAGAATTTAAGGTTCCTAGCCCATACAAGGGATGACGACCTCCTCTGACCGTGGAGCCATCACCGACAACCTGAAAAGATTCGCTTTGTTCGGCAAAGGCCGCTGCGCTTAGCTTTTCACAGATGAGCGTTCGGGTCTTATGCGAAGACGGGAAGGTGAGGGATTTCATGATGTCCGATATGATGGCAAAGAAATCCGGACTTTAAACGTATGAGGGCGAAGTCAAGCTCTGGCCATTTTGTCTGCCTGACAGGAGATTTGCCTATGATACGAGTGGTAATTTTTGATGTTGATGGTACGCTTTTGGATACGAATTATTTACATGTGGAGGCATGGGCCCGTGCTTTTTTGGTAGTCAAACATCCAGTGCCGCGTGCCGCAATTCATCGTCAGATTGGGAAGGGATCGGACCTGATGCTGGGTACGCTTCTGCCGGATGAGGCCTTACACGGACGGGCCAATGAGTTACACAGCCATTTTTTTGCGGAGATGAAAGGTCATACGTATCCATTGCCTGGAGCCAAAGAAATCATTGCAACCCTCTCATCGCAAGACATCGATATCTGGTTGGCGACGAGTGCGAAGCCTGAGGAATTGGAACATCACGTTCAAGCACTTGAGGCGGAAGATACGCTGGCCGGGCTGGTGTCCTCGGCCGATGTAGACAATGCGAAACCCGCACCGGATATTTTTCAACTTACTCTGGAGCGGGCTGGATGTTCCCCGCAGGAGAGCATTGTAGTCGGTGACACGATTTGGGATATTCAATCCGCTCAAGGTTGTGGGCTTCAGACGATTGCGGTCAGAACCGGAGGAGCCTTCAGTCGAGAGGAACTCCATGCGGCGGGAGCGGTGGCTGTCTACAAGGATTGTGCAGAACTCCTGGCATCCGGATTTCCCACCACCATTGAGGCGAGATAGGAAGGAGGGGCTTTCTGCGATAGGTGATTATCTGCACCCGGAATCCAGGCGAGATTCGGTCATTCTTCTCACGTGGCAGCTGGAAACATGAGACGTCAGTGAGTGAAAAAACCGTTCTCCACGATCCGGGGGAAATGGTTGACGTCAGTTGTCCCCTCGTCGGGTCATCATCCGATAGAGCCAGAGAAACAGGATGGCCCCGATGACGGCCATCACAAACCCGACGGGATCGTCCTGTCCATACATGCCGATCATTCGCCCGAGCATCCCACCGAAGAGCGCCCCAATGATCCCGATAGCGACAGTGGCGAGAAACCCTCCCGGATCTTTCCCCGGCATGAGGAGTTTCCCAACCACTCCCACAATTAACCCAAAGACGATCCAACCGATGACACTCATACTTTAACCCTCCTATTTAATAATGGGGTTTACCGGTTCTTTTGGGTGCCCCGATTCTGCTTTTACCAAAAGCCCGGCCTGAGCCTGATAATTCTCACGGTAAATTTGAAAAACCGCCACGGCGATCCCAAGCAGAATCGGGCCAAGAAACAATCCGATGAACCCGAAGTAGGCGAGTCCTCCTAACGAGGCGAAGAAGAGAAACAGGACCGGCAAGTCCGCTTTCGATCCGACGAGAAGCGGTTTCAGTAAATTATCCATGAGCCCGACTAACCCGATCCCGATGCCGATCATGACGATGCCTTTCCAAATGGGGCCGGTCCATAACAGATATGCCGCCACCGGGCCCCAGACTAATGCCGTGCCGCCGATCGGCACAAGAGAAAGAAGGG
>JBATLR010000065.1:0-9886 GCA_049289415.1 Nitrospirales bacterium | reverse complement strand
TCCCATAATAGCGCAGATTTGTCCCCGTCATGGTCTCCCGACGGGCGGCATCTGGCCTTCACCTCAGATCGGGGAGGCCGCCCCCAAATTTACATCATGGATGCCGATAGCTTGAACGCCCGTCGATTAACCTTTGATGGAGACTATAACGCGGCGCCAGCTTGGTCTCCAAAAGGAGATTGGATCGTCTATGTGTGTCGGATACCAAACGAGGGATTTAAATTATGCCGCATCAGTCCGAATGGGGAACAACGGAAACAAATCACCAACGGGCAAAGTATTGATGACTCGCCTTCCTGGGCTCCAAATGGACGCCATATTGTCTTTAGTTCGATTCGAAGAGGAGAGAGTCAATTATACATCATCACTAGCGAGGGGGCAGGATTGGAGAAAATTTCCTTGGCAGGCGAACATCTCAGCTCTCCCTCCTGGTCACCGTTTCAACCATAATTAACGAGACAACAACCGTGATAGTCCAAAAAAGGAGTCGTTCCATGCGCCCAGCCATTCATATGATTTCACTACTTGGCATTCTCAGTCTTTCACTCCTCAGTATTTCGGGATGTGGAGAAAAACGGATCCACGTCTCCACCGCTTCCGGCTCCCCAGGCGAAGAAACCGGGGCATCAGCATCAGGCACCGATACGGCAGGGTTAACAGGAACCTCCATCGATGAATCCCCCCTGCCAGGGCAAGGCACTTCCACCGATGAAGTTCAGACAGAGGCGGTTCAACCATCCGCTCCGATTGACCATCCCAATTTTGGTTACGACCCCAACCACATGGATGAATCGTTTAAGCAGAATCTCCAAGCTGGAATTCCTTCTGGGAAAGACTCCGAAATTGAGAAAAGCAGTGCCAGCCCATCGACGCCGTTCAACGATGGAAATGACATCTCAACTCAATCCAGTTCATCAAGTATGAACGGCTCACCTCACGACCAAACAGGGACGTCCCCCTTTACCTCCCAGACGGAATTCCAAAATGATCTTTCGAATTTGCCAAAGGACATGGAACCAATTCCTGAAACGTTTCAAGTAGCGAAAGCTGAACCGTCAGAAATCATTCGAGAGCAGTTGGATAAAATTCAAGAGGAAGAATTGGCCACCGTATCCGCCGGCTTAGAGGATGTATTTTTTCATTTTGATAGTTGGTCTCTCACCGCAGAAGCCAAGGATTCCCTCGAACGAGACATGGCGTGGCTCACCAACGATCCCTCCTCACTGTTAATTATTGAAGGACATGCCGACCAGCGTGGAACGCAGGCCTATAACATGGTGCTCGGAAAAAAACGAGCCATGGCTGTTCGGGATTTCCTTTCTCAATTGGGGGTCGATCCTTCGCGATTGACCGTCATTTCTTATGGCAAAGACAAGCCCTTCTGCCAGGACACTACAGAAGTGTGCTACCAATTGAACCGACGGGGACATTTGCTTGTTCAAAATTAGCAACTCCTTTCAATCGACCAGTTCTCGGAAAACACGGAGGGATAATTCCAGAGTGAACATAGGGCTGACCTTGCAACATACTTCAAGACTGTGGCCATCGTTATTTTCTCTCAATTGGGTAGTGGTCTTTGCCGTCTGTAGTTTATTGGATACCGGTTGCGTGGCTCAACAAGCTGATCTTGCCCGAATCCAAAAGGACTTAGAACAACAAATCGCCAAGATCAAAGAGGAAAAAAAGACCCTTGGCGCACAAGTTGATGAAACCAAGGCGCAACTCATCAAGATGAATGAGGAAGCCCAAAAAACACGGGGCAATCTGGCTTCTATTAATCAAAAAGCCACGCTCCTCCAAGAAAAGGATGTGGCGAGTTTATACGGAAAACTTGAAGAAACTGAAAAAAGTATCCAGGACCTCAAAAAGGATTTTACGAACCAAACTGGCGCTTTGAAATCTGACGTCCAATCGATTCAATCAACAATTCAAACACACGGGGAAGACCTCCAAACGGTCAAAACCCACAACACAAACCTCGCCCAACAGGTGGATGAAAACAATTCAGCCTTAACCACAAACATGGGCGAATTTCAGAATTCCCTTACCCAATTCAAGGAAACACTGACCAGGCTCGGAGGGACGATTGGACAGGTCCAAACAGATTTGTCAGGACAACGGCAAGACCTGGGAACTGTGCAATCCCGGACAGAAGAACTGCCTAGGGTGTTCAATACCAGACTTGAAGAGCAATCAAAACAAATCACTCAGCTGGAAAATCAGGTCACTACCCTGCAAGAGAAACTTACCGCCGATACCCAAGCCCTTCGTTCCTATCTGGAACAAGACGTGAAAGCATCTATGGCGGGGTTAGTTGCCGATATAGACGCTCACCAAGGCCCAATCTTAGCGCAGATTGATTCCTTACAAAAAGATATGGAAGCTCTGGGAACGCACGTGCAAGCGGATGCCTCTCACGTGCAGGACCTATCCCAATCAGTGCTCAAGCTTCGCGAAGCCCAGGAAGTCATGGGAAGTTTACTCGGGAAACGAGGAGATGAAATTATTCAACAAGCGGGACGAATTTCGGAACGCATGAACATGATTGAATCACACCAAACCGCACTGACCGAACAACTCCAATCCAATACCCAAAAAACGTCAGCCCATCTAGCCGAGGTAAATGCCAGCCTCACCTCCATTACTCAAGCACTTGACCAAGCCAGGCAATCACTCTCCAGTCGCCTGGCCAAACAAGAAGAGGCAGGACAAACACTCAATCAGTCGGTTCAACAAATTCAACAGTTGAAGCGAGACGTCCAGGACCAAAAGCAACAAGCGCAGGCGGTCAACCAGATTGCCGATCAACTCAACCAGACGGTCGAGCGCATTGGCTCACGATTAAAAGACCTGGAAACTCATCAATCTGGGCTGGTGGGGAAAATTGACTCTGACACCCAGATGACTAATACCCATCTCCAAGAAGTCAACAGCGGAATTCAATCGGTCGCCCAAGCATTGGAAAATGTCAGCACGAAGTTGAATGCTCGCATTGAAAGCCAGGAACAGCGCCTGAATCGAGCCATGACCTCTTTCCAACAGGTTCAGGGAACCGCTGATACCTCACAAAACAATCTGACTCACCTCAATCAGTTAACAGAAACCGTCAATAAGTTGCGCGATGTGATTAATACCATTGGGACCAAATTAGGCGAGCGGGTGGACCAGCATGAAGATCGTCTAGGCCAATTGGCCCAGAGAGTCAATCGCTTGCAAAGCCCCAAACCGCAAAAATAGGGTACATCATCCCTTAATATTCTCAAAGAAAGGCCGACTATACCTCTATACTGTAAAAGACCCCTTTGTCTAAACTCCCTGGCAATTGATAAGATAAGAGGCGGAGGGTAACTGACTCCCTAATTTTCAAACATTATTTGTTGCCGAAGCCGGAATTTCATGACTCCCAAATCTTCCAAAATGGCCATCTTTATTGGGTTAGTCCTCACGGGCGGATGGGGTTGCGCAACAGAACCCAATCTAACTGATATCCAAAAACAAGTCCAAACTCTTATCATCCAACAGGAAGCATCACACAAGCAGGAACAACAAATTCTCGACCGCATGGAGACGGTTGAATCGCAATTGGACGAACATGATTTCTTAGTGGGAGAACTCATCAAAACAGAAGAAGAAGCCAGTCTGGATACTCGACACCTTCTGGAGAAGCTGGAACGGACCAGTTCTCTGCTCCGAGAACAAATCGAACAAACCCGTTCCACCACCCAACGCCGGGATCAAGACCTATCCATCCGAGTAAAGGCCCTGGAAAGCCGAATAGACAATGTGATCCATCAACCTCGATCTGTGTCAGAATCCCCTGAAGTCAATACTCCTAACTCCACAGGCCCTTCTTCCGATCCGAAAGCGACCCAGACAGGAATCCCCGCACCACCGAACTCCCCTGGAGAAAGCGCGGGAACGGAAAACGAGGCATCGGCCTTTCGGTCAGCCTATAAAGTTTACCTTAACGGAAATTATGACCGGGCCTCGGTGGAATTCCGACGATTTGTCACAAATTATCCTTCGACCACATTAACCCCTCAGGCCTATTACTATCTTGGGGAATCGTTCTACGTGCAAAAACAGTATGACCCTGCCAAGCAAGCTCTAGAACAAGTCATCAGCCGCTATCCAAACAGCAAATATCGGAGCCACGCTTTATACAAGCTCGGACAGATTATGCTTG
Organism: Nitrospirales bacterium; assembly: GCA_049289415.1. Classification (GTDB taxonomy): domain Bacteria; phylum Nitrospirota; class Nitrospiria; order Nitrospirales; family UBA8639; genus Nitrospira_E. The sequence goes on along the minus strand of JBATLR010000065.1, from coordinate 5,700 downwards.
AAATCGATCAACGATCAAAAGCGCAGGAATTGTGGAACTCCATCATCCAAGATTACCCAGATTCACCAGAATCCACCCAAGCGAAGGAACAATTAAAAAAATCTGGGCTGTCTTGATTCTCTGCAAGTCTTCGCATCCTATTGTTCACCCTAATCACCCCGTGCTTGGAATCCCATGCTTTCGACCGTAACTGGAAAAGTTCAAATTCTTCCAGACAGCGTGTCATGCCGTATCGCCGCCGGAGAAGTGGTTGAACGACCAGCCTCCGTGGTGAAGGAACTGATCGATAACAGCCTAGATGCTGGCAGCACGTTGATCACCGTGGAGGTCGAAGAAGGTGGTCGACGCGTCATTCGCGTCATCGATAATGGGACAGGCATGACGCGAATGGATGCCCAACTGGCCTGTCAACGTTTTGCAACCAGCAAACTTCGATCCGAAGACGATCTCTTGACACTCATGACGATGGGATTCCGAGGGGAAGCTCTTCCCAGCATTGCCTCCATTGCTCATTTTTGCTTGAAGACAGTTCCACGCGATAGCACGATTGGCACCCAAACACAGTCCACAGGAGGCGTGGCATGGGAAGTTCAAGACTATACCGGTCCTCAAGGCACTCAAGTGGAGGTGCGTGATCTCTTTTTTAATACTCCAGGGCGGCTGAAATTTCTCAAGACCGTTCCCACGGAATTTTCTAAAATCTGTTATGTCGTCCAACAGGCGGCAGCCGTGCATCCAGAGATCCACTTTCGATTACGCCACCAGAACCATAAGGTGCTGGAGTACCCCGCCGTGTCCTCGCCGCAAGATCGATTATTACAGATCTACGGACCAGACTTCCTTGAACGCTTTCTCCCCGTCACCTATAACGCTGGTTCATTTCAACTTACAGGGTATACTGTCAGTCCTCACCATGCACGAGCGTCTCGTGCGCCACAGGAAATTTTTGTCAATGGACGCCCTATAAAGAATACGACCATATCCCATGCGGTGCTTGAAGCCTACGGATCCTTTTTACCAAAAGGGAAACATCCACAATTTATTGTATTTATCCATCTTGATCCCCAGTCAATCGATATCAATGTCCACCCGACGAAACGGGAGATTCGCTTCTCCCATCCAGAATTTATTCATACGGGCGTTCTTCGTGGCATCAAAGCTCTCTTTTTCACGCAACCCTCATCCGACATCTTATCCGAGGAACACAAGGAGAAGACTGGCGCAGTTCCTCATTCTGCCAGGCCACCATCCGGGTCACTCACCGTCGCCCCGGCTCCATTCCAGCATGTTTCTGCATTCCCTGGTGGCGGCACTAATCGACATCCCACTCTTTCTCTATTTGTCCAGGAACCGCCTGCTGTCTATACGGGCAAGGAGCAGCCATGCGATGTATATCCTCTTGGGCAGATTCATCACACGTATCTCCTCGGACAAATCGATCAAAACCTATTCATTGTCGATCAACACACGGCCCATGAACGGGTTCGTTTTGAGAGACTGCTTCGGTCATGGAAGAAAAAAGAAATTCTTCAACAACCCTTACTCATTCCTGAGCCGGTTGACCTTCTGCCCCACCAGGGAGAATTATTGGAAGAATGGCTGCCCCTCCTGGGTCAAGCGGGATTGGAGGTGGAACGATTTGGCACCACATCGTATGTTGTGCGAGCCATTCCCGCCATATTAGGAAATATATCCGTTGGTCCCTTGGTCCTGGAATTATTGGATGAACTCTCAGAATGGCAATCAACAGATTCGCTGGACAACACGATTAAACCCATTCTGGCTACCATGGCCTGTCAAAGTGCCGTTCAAGCCGGACGACCTATGACGCAGCCGGAAATCACCATCCTTTTACAGGACTGGGCACAGGAAAATTTTCCCATGACTTGTCCTCATGGAAGGCGAGTGGCTGTTCGACATTCCTTGGAAGAATTGCACACCATATTCGCCCGTCCATTAAAATAATTTTTATTCGCCGATTGTTCATGAAACAGGCCGACATCATCTCAGTATGGAAACCCGTCGTCGCCATTGTGGGACCCACCGCAATCGGAAAAAGCCGTATCGGGATTGAAGTCGCTAAAATTCTTAACACGGAAATTTTAACGGCAGACTCCCGACAGGTCTATCGTGGGATGGACATCGGCACCGACAAACCCTCATTAGCCGAGCAACAAAATATTCCCCATCGCTTAATCGATCTCGTCGATCCCGACCAAGCCTTTAACGCAGGTGATTTCAGGCGTCACGCCATCCAAGACATTACCCGCCTGCATCGCCTGGGTCTCCTGCCCCTTGTCATCGGAGGTACCGGGCTCTATATCCGAGCCCTCTTACGAGGTCTTTGCCCTGGTCCACCGGCTGATTGGCTGATTCGGAGTGAATTAGCCCAAGAAGCCAAAATTCAAGGACCCGCTTTTCTTTATGAAAAGCTTCAACAGGTTGATCCCGAACTCGCACAACGGCTACATCCCAATGACCAGCCCAAGGTCCAGCGCGCACTTGAAGTGTATCGCATTCTTGGCACGCCCTTATCGGTCATCCAGCAACAACACCGTTTTGACGAGGCGCCGTATCCCTATTTATTGATTGGGCTCACCATGGAACGCCAGACCCTCTATCAGCGAATAGAAACCCGTGTCGATTGGGAAATTCACAAAGGGCTTGTGGAAGAAACGCAATTCCTCATGAATCAAGGATTTCCTCGAGAACTCGGTTCCATGAAAGGACTGGGCTATCGCCAGTTTTCAGGATTCTTAGCGGGGGACTATTCTTATGAAGAGGCTGTGCGATTATTAAAACGCGATACCCGTCACTTCGCCAAACGACAAATGACCTGGTTCCAGAAGGAATCCGAGATCCAGTGGATGACATTGAAAGAGTCAGATATTCCTGATCGAGCGGCCGCCAAAATCGTGGACCATATCAATCAGTTTCTCTCTACCTTCGTAAATTTTCCACTTCCTGCGGAAGCAACGTCCCATTTAAAATCCACTCAATCGTCGGGTTAACCATACAAGACCGTTCATGATACAATGCCGGAAATTTCGTTCCGTTGAGACATGAAAGACTCTCCATTAGTTGGGGTCAAATCAGCATGCCACCAAAACCACATATCCTTCCCCTTTAATCAGAGAGACCTTTTCACATGACAGAGAACGAGGAAGCGAAGACTAAACGACCCTCTTTAAGTACCCAAGAGGCCCAAATCGGGATTATCGGAGGCAGTGGACTATATGAAATGGAGGGGTTCACCAACCTCAAAGAAGTCCGGATGGCCACCCCGTTTGGGAAGCCTTCGGACGCCATTATTTTGGGAACCTTGCATGGCATGCGAGTCGCCTTTTTGGCTCGTCACGGTCGAGGACACCGCACGCTACCCTCCGCCATAAATTATCGCGCGAATATTCATGCCCTCAAAGCCCTGGGTGTGACGCGGATATTTTCCATCAGTGCGGTGGGAAGCATGAAGGAATCCATTCGACCGGGGGATTTTGTCCTGCCTGATCAATTCATTGACCGAACCACTCAACGTGCCAACACGTTTTTCGACCAGGGAATTGTCGCACATGTGGCTTTCGCCGATCCCCTGTGTGGGACCTTATCGAGTGTGTTAGAAAAGGCGAGCCTGGGTGTCTCCGTCACGGTGCACCGTCCGGGAACATACCTATGCATAGAAGGTCCACAATTCTCCAGTCGGGCAGAATCGTTTCTCTACCGGCAATGGGGCGTTGATGTCATCGGGATGACAAATATTCCTGAAGCCAAATTGGCTCGTGAAGCCGAAATTTGCTATGCCACACTTGCGCTGGTCACGGATTATGATTGCTGGCACGAGACGGAAGATGCGGTTTCCGTTGGGGCCATCCTATCTATCATGCATCAAAATGTCGAAACCGCTAAAATCGTTCTGCGACACGCGCTAGAAGGTGCAAAAGACCTCGGGCCTTGCTCCTGTCAGACCGCATTGGAACACGCCGTCATTACTCCGCTCAATCGAATCAGTCCGGCCTTGCGAAAGCGGTATCAGCTTCTATTACGGCGTCATTTATTATCGACCACCCTACACTCCCAAAAAAGGGCCTAATCATTATGGGTAATTTATTAGTAGTTGGATCCGTTGCCTTTGATTCCGTACGAACACCGTTTGGCGAAGCCTCGAATGTGCTGGGAGGATCCGCCACGTATTTTTCTACTTCGGCCAGTTTTTTTACAGATGTGAATCTCATTGCGGTCGTTGGTGAAGACTTTCCAAAAGAACATCTCGATTTCCTGCACAGTCGGGGCATTAATCTGGACGGATTAGAGCAACGACCTGGGAAAACCTTTCGCTGGCGAGGAGAATATTCCTATCAACTCAACGAAGCTCAAACCCTGGAAACCCATCTCAATGTTCTAGAAACGTTTCGACCGAAAATTCCCGACAGCTACCTCACGCCATCCGCCTTGTTTCTGGGCAACATCGACCCAGAGTTACAACTGGATGTCCTGAATCAAGTGAAGCGGCCATCTATCGTGGCTTGCGATACCATGAACTTTTGGATTGAGGGGAAAAGGGAAGCGTTATGGAAAGTCCTTGAACATATCGATATCCTCGTCATAAATGACGGGGAGGCTCGTGCATTGGGCAATGACGCAAATCTCGTACAAGTGGCGAAACGGATCTTATCGCGCGGCCCCAAAACCCTGATTATTAAACGCGGAGAATATGGCGTCTTGATGTTTCATCAGCAGGAAATTTTTGGGGCGCCAGCCTATCCTCTGGAAGCGGTAAAAGATCCAACGGGCGCAGGCGACACCTTTGCCGGCGGCTTTATGGGGTACCTTTCTGCTACGGAAAATTACTCCCAAGCCGGGCTTCGACAGGCCATCATTTTTGGAAGTGTCATGGCGTCCTTCAATGTGGAGGAATTTAGCCTGGACCGACTCAGGCATTTAACCCGCGAAGAAATTGATAAACGATTTACATCGTTTAAACACCTGACTCATTTTGAGGATTTGTCATAGGCCTCAAGATTTTGGAAGGCACACCTTTTACATGACGTGTGCCTTCCCATGACAAGTCAATCGCATGAATACCGGAAAGGCCTTTCCCATTCAGGATAACGCCATGGAAACTCTTGGTGGATTATTCCGACAGACCCGGGAACGACAACGTTTATCTTTGGAGCAGATCGCTTCCAGAACTCGCATTCAACAGCACCACCTTCAAGCACTTGAGGAAGAGGATTTCGCAAGCCTACCGGCCAAAGTGTTCGTCAAAGGATTCGTTCGGTCATATGCCCGTTCGTTGGGACTGGATGAAGATAATGCCATTCAGCTTTTCCTAACCTCCTCTAGCAATTTCTATGATCGCGCCCAAGAAGAGCAACAACACATCCAAGTCACCTTACAAGCAGCCCATCGTAAACGATTCAATTGGAATTTTGTGGTCATACTGTTTCTAGCCCTCGGTGGAATCCTCTTTTATCTACTACCCGAACAGCAGAAACCCCTTCCACCCACATCTGAATCCGAAACCCCTTCACCAATCAATGAGATCCAGAAGGAAGTCATACTTGAGCCCGCACCCCCCACTGAAGAATTACCCGCCAGTGGTTCATCAGAAGCTCCTGTCCCCACTGAGGTACCGCTCACTTCTCCTCCCCCATCCGGCATCACACCTTCACCGCTACCCCCTGAGCCTCAACCGATAGCCCC
>JBATLR010000064.1:0-3764 GCA_049289415.1 Nitrospirales bacterium | reverse complement strand
TCCCACTCGATCACTCACCACTCTCCTGTCGTGTGATTGCAACCGGCGCGCCTTCAACAATATATCGCACCATTTCCAATGCCTGCTCATAGGTGAGCAGGTTTGTGCCAGTTGGTTCATGACGCATAGGATGGGTAGAGTCTTCATTGAACTCTGCCTTGAAGCTGATACCGGCATCCGGCGCAAAATTCTCAGGGAGTTTCCATCTAAGGAACCTCTCGGCCATGTGCCTGATTTGATCGTCATTCATCCGTCTTGTCCTCCCTCAATTTCCATTGCCGTTATCCACAAACAAGATGCCATCTGACGCCAATACCGTCGCTCCAAACTTTTCAGATGCGTCAATCAACTGTGCTTCTGTAAGCTCTGGTCCACCAGATATTCGATAAAGACCGGGGAACGGCGGCGCAGGGAAATCCATACGCCAGACATCGTGGCCCTTGAATTTCAATATTTCGACTGCCCGCTCAATTTCACGCATCGCTTGGCTCCTCTCGTGTGACATCATGTCGGTCAACCCTTCTCTCGATCTCTTGGGCGATGCTGTGTGCCCGGTCACCATATGTCATTATCAGCGACGTTGCAAGACACTGCGCAACGAAGTCAGGGCCGAATGCCTCGATTGCCTCGTCCAGTCGAGCAGCGTCCGCTGGGGCGGTGGACTGAGTCTCTCTGTGAAGGTTGCGCTTCTCACGCTGTTGTGCTGAGGTTAACACTGATCGGTCTCCTTTGCTGGGCTATCGTTGGAAGGTAATTGTCGACCCACTCCAAGAATGGAACTGTGATCCGACCATCTCGACACGGGTAAACGGTGACATACCACTGAGGTTCCCTGATCAGCTGTCTGGGGACGTACTCAAGTGAGCTGGCTCGCACCAGTGCAGGGGCGAGCAAAAGGGACGTCGTCCCGGTTATAAATCTACGACGATCCATCACTTCCCTCCAATGCATCAGCCATTGTCCTCAAGAGGTCTTGCAGAATACTCCTCGGGCCACTGTCCCCTGTGCTTGCAACCTTGTAAACACTAGCGAAGAACTCCACCCGCTCTTGGGTATCCATCCTTGCAAATGCAGCTCCCAATAAAGCAGGGGTGATAGTTATGTGGCAGTCCCGAATTGTCAGGTCGAGGTCTGCCAAATCACTTAGATCAATCATTGATCTTCTCCTCCTGCTTTCTCCGCATAAATCATGATTGCGCACACAAGCCCAAAAATGACGCCAAGCGGTGCTAGCGGGTGAATGAGTGATGCTGCGAGCACCAAGCCCAGTACTATCGCTCCAAATCCGAACACGATAGCAAGGACAGTTACTGCGGTGATCAGGGTTTTCATATCCTGGTCCCTTTCATTCATAGGTGATCAGGGGCGCTTCGCCACTGACATAGAGCGGGTGCTTAGGCTGGCCATCTTTGTTGATCTTGAAGCAGACCAGCCCAATCTCGAAATCTTTGGCACGGGCCTTGATGCGATCAGCCATCTTGGGTGCATGTTTGCTCGACCCCCACGCGCAAACAACCGGTCGACCGTTAATCATCGCCGCAAGCATGGCCATGCCAATATTCTGGGTGTTTTCACTGCCCGCATACTTACCAACAGCATTCCCAGCCATGATGTCAGCGCCATCAAGTTCTTTAGGGTCGGTGGCCCGGTATGCAAACAAATTAACGACAATCAATCCGCCAGCGCCTTCACGCTTGGCAAAGTGACAGCAGCGCCGGATCGTTGGATCATCTACGCTGGCGTCTGCGGTTGATGGGTTGAGCATAATGAAAACCAGCGGGGGTGCGGCGGACCATTTGCGTTCAAGCCAGTAACGGTATTTTCCGCAAGGGCTGATCGTTGCCTCTGATAATGCAAATGCGTCATTCATCGTCGCGTTTCTTTGCTGGTTGCTCGGGTCGTCTTAGGATCGGGGTGGCAGCTGGACCACCCCTCACCAAAACCGACCTAGCCTAGCTTGCAGGGTCGGGCCGGTCTTCTTCGGGACGCAGATCGTCGCCGGGGTAGCGGCCGGATTTGCTCGTAAACAGATCGCCATTGCAACTGTCAGCATCGAGGTTCCAGTAGGCCGCTTCGCCGGACTTCAGCAGGACCGGCGTGTGGGTGCAGCCGGTTGCGTCCGTATACGGGACTTCGGCAGCAGAGGTCAGCAGAGGCGTGAAAATAATGCTAAGGGCAACGCCCAACAAATAGAACAGTGTCTTCATCGTGTTTCTCCTTCGTTCGCAGAGGCCGGGATTGGCCTATTGGGTGGTAAGTACATTTATATGATAGATGGATTAAATACTTTATCTCTTTATTCTTTAACCAAAAAGGAGAGCCCAGCTACCTGGACTCTCCAATCATTGATCGTTCTCGCCTTTAAGCGTCGACTTTTTTCTTGCCCTTTGCCGATTTGGGCTTTCCTTTGGTCATGTCGGGGGCCCGGGCGGACCGCTCCTTCAGCTCCTTCACCAAGTCATCAACTTCGGCCTTGGTGTTCCAGCCCCAGGCGGATCCCGCTTTCGTCTTCCCCATGGCCCGAAGAGCCACTCGTACCGAAGCGGACTGAGTCCCGACGGCCTCGGACAGGTCGGCGATCCCATACTTAAACTCTTCAGCGGCGGGTTTCTGACTGGCAACTTTGCCAGACTTAGCAGCTTTGGCGGGCTTTTCCGATTTAGCCATAGTGATTTCTCCTTCTTAATTGTTTCAAGACAGTAATTCCGGTTTGGTGCTTAACTAATACCAACTCATAGATGTCTTCGTCAACTGTTTTCTCGGAGCAAAGCACATATATAGTCGCAGGAACATTCTTATCCTTCGAGTCCATTCGTGCCTTAGCCTGATCCCAGTCAATAAAGCTATGACCCAACGAATGGATGATCCCCGAGTTGGCTTTCCACAGATCCACTCCCACTCCACCTGTTTTAATCTGACATACTATCCCATCCTTTTGGGCTTTTTGAAAATCCCTAAGCATCCCGGGTCTCTGTTTCTTTTTAGTTTTCCCATACATCAGATCCACATCATACCCCAACTGGATCAATCGATTATGTATTAAGTTGGCGTCCGGAGTGAAAGCTGTAAAAATCACTACGGGTTTTGGGAGCTCTTTAAACATTCTTATCAGTCTTCTGAGCTTGGATCCGCCGATGTACTCTAACTCTCCGTCCTCATCATAGATAAAGCCCGAGGCGAGTTGCCGCCTCTTCATAATGGCGGTAATCTCCATGTCGGCCATAACGGTTTTCCCACTGGGTAAGACTGTAATTGAGTCTCTCTCCATCTCCTCATAACACCTTCTCTGGTGACCCAACATGGGAACCACGACTTTTACCACCTTCGTGGGCTTGATCCCGACATCCTCCTTGCTTAGTCTAAAAGAGAAGGGCTTAATCAATCTGATGAACTGTGGGAGTTTCTTAGGATTGAATGTGGCTTTGCTTTTTAGTATCCTTTGTTGAAGAACCTTTCTCTGCCAAGCAGGGGTCCCAGGAGAATAGCGTGAGATGTCGATGGTTTTAAACTCGAGATATTCTTTCTCGAAGTCCTCCCACCGGGTGCCGAAGACCTCCGGAGCCAAGAACCTGAACTGAGCGAACATATCTGTAGGTCTCTTCTCTATCGGGGTCCCCGTCAATATCAGCTTCCTTGTGACCCAATGGAGTCGACTAATCGCCTTTGACTGCTTGGCGTTTCGAGTGGATATTCTGTGAGCCTCATCCACACCAACCCAGTTGATCTTCTTGTACTTCACCAGCTGACCTATCTCAGCCCTAATC
>JBATLR010000063.1:0-1990 GCA_049289415.1 Nitrospirales bacterium | reverse complement strand
GAATTCGTCTCCGCGTCTCGGCCACGCCGAATGGGCCGACCCCATCATTTCTCAAGTAATGCGATTCCAAAACCTCCCTCCTAGGTTGCACCGTTCAGCATGCGGGCGGCGCGACCGATATTCTGGTGGATCAACAACAGCCCAGTGTCGGGTGGTCCCGGTTAGGGGCTTTCTCCATGGCACCAGGACAGAATCATCATGTAGAAGTGGCGGGCGCGTTGGAGGGTGTGACGGTGGCGGATGCGATGCGGTTTGTGTCGGCAGGGACCTCAGCGCCGGGAATCAACTATGTCCATACCGATCATTTGGGCACCCCGCAAAAGATGGCTGATGCCACCAAAGCCATTGTCTGGGATGCAGTCTATACGCCGTTCGGGCAAGTGCATAGCATCACCGGCACGGCGACCAACAATCAGCGGTTTCCGGGGAAATACGCCGACGCAGAAACGGGCTATTCCTATAACTATTTCCGCGACTACGATCCGACGACGGGACGGTACATCCAGAATGATCCTGTTGATACACAAGACGGTCTCAATCGATATGCGTATGTTGGAAATTCTCCAACAAGGTTTGTGGATCGCTTAGGGCTTATCAGAACTACTGGGGAGCTAGCCAATCCCAAAGATAATACGATTGTTTGTGATGGAAACGGTGGTATCATGTTGCAAGTCCCTGATTCAAATTTCGATAGTCTTGAAACTTTATGTGGCGCTAAAGATTGTGTGAAAGCTCATGAAAGAAGCCATTTTAGTGAAGCGGACGTGCGCAACCCAGGAGTTTGCAAAAATCGGCCTGCAGGGGCACAAGTATTTTTTTCTCACGGCGAACAACAAGATTCCGAATATAAGGCATATTCCCAGCAAATCCGTTGCCTAAAACAGAAATCTAATAGAGCACAGTGCGCATGCAAATCAACCTTGAGCCAGGCTATAACAAATGCACAAAAGCAACAAGCGCGGTTTAAGCCTTAACTTAATCGCTTTCATCATTGTCTCCATTTTTTTCTTCGGCTTTGAAGTTGTCGCCTCCAATACCAATGATAAGAAAACCGTTAAAATGAATGTGGTTCTTGAGCAACCCTCTGAGGGGAAATTCTTTCTTAATATTGCTCTGACTAATACAGCGAAAGTTCCTCTGAGCTTTTATCAGCACGACTTACCTTGGGAGTTTCGATACAGTTTGCAAGTATTGGCAGTTAAAGCATTTTTACCTGAGGGGATTTTAGAGGAATCCTTGCCCGTGGTAGATCCAGGCGGATTGAAGGAGGTTCAATTAAAGCCTGATGAAACACTCCATGGAAAAATTTCATTAGACAAACGATTCCATGCCCTTGCACAAGATGCGAAGAAACAAGACATCATTATTTTCTGGACTTACCAATTAGAACTTGTTGACGGTTCTCAACTTGACCGACTTGGTGGCTGGCTCTTAATCCCCAAACAGCTCAATTAATTATCTTTCAGATTAGGGGTTAAGTTGAGGAGGCAGGTGGTAAGTGGCTCCACTGGCTCTGACCTCTGTGTTGTGAATGTTTTGATACGGTGTCAGAATATAATTATTGATTTTTGGGCCGGGGTTCGTCTCGGCGGCCGAGGTTTTGCCTGATGCGTCTCGAAGAGCGCGACCTTTGTTGTGGAGGCAAAAGGACCCAAAACTACTGGCCCCCGGCGTGATCTGCAAGATACCTGCGCTGCTCGCCGAATTCAGCGGCGGGCAGATTCGCCTGGCTCAGACAGTGCCCGCCTTGTTTCTGAATTCGTCTCCGCGTCTCGGCCACGCCAAATGGGCCGACCCCGTCATTTCTCAGGTAATGCGATTACAAAACCTCCTTCCTAGGTTGCACCGTTCAGCATGCCGGTGGAGCAACTGAGATAATGGTGAATCAGCAACAACCCAGTGCGGGGTGGTTTCGGTTAGGGGCTTTCTCCATGGCGCCTGGACAAAATCATCACGTGGAAGTGGCGGGGGCGTTGGAAGGCGTGACGGT
>JBATLR010000062.1:0-6162 GCA_049289415.1 Nitrospirales bacterium | reverse complement strand
AGACGCGATCAGAAAAATTTCCATGATACATCGTAAAAATACCATCGGAATGAGCCAGGCCAGCCAACGAAGTATCTCTATCGATTGGACAAACTCCAATCCATAAAGAACCTCGACCAATTCCGGCGCGATCAGCCAGATACCCGCGGCCATAGGTAAACCGAGAACAATGGCAAGGTTGAGAGTGATACGAAAGAGCTCCTTCAATTGTTCCGGGGAACTGACGTGTAAACGGGATGCAACGGGAAAAATCGCAAGTCTAGCGAATACCGGTATAAACAACAGGACGAACACGAATCGATAGGCGACATTAAAGATCCCGGTTGCTCCGGCACTCAACATGAAACCGATAAATATCAACGCCACCCTGGACGAGAAGATTTCAAAAAAGGCATGCAAGGCGTAAGGAAAGGCATCGCCAAGAACATGCCGCACACTAGCGAGAGTGACGGAAAGATGAAGCGCACCACAACGCCTATGGGTGAGGTAATACCCGAATGCCACATGAAGAATGGTCATGACCGGCAGGGATGATATGGCAAGGAGTAGGCTCCCCCCCCATCCAACGATCACGATACCGGTTATAGCCGTGGTGACTCGAAGGGAGACCTCAAGGAGACTGGTCACATGCATACTCTCCAAGGCGACGAAAACGGCACCAAACCCATTCACCAGTGTGATAAAGACCTGATAGACTCCGATCACAAGAATGAGAAGTTTCATCTCCTCGGAGAATGGCAAAAAAGCTGTCATTCCCACCAGAGCAGAACAAACCGCCACCGACAACAACAGACGAACGGCCATCAGGCGGCCGTAGTAAACCGCCACCTGATCTCTGTCACGACTCATATCCTTTATGGACAGATTTTGTAGGCCGAAATCGGCGAAGACAACGAGCACACCAGTCAAAGCCATGGCAAACGAATACTGGCCTATGCCCTCCTGGCCATAATTACGTGCGAGCACGAGAAAGAATAGAAAGGTGAAACCGTCCGCCAGGACCTTGCCAAGAGTTAAATATCCAAAATTCCTGAATATCCGTGACCCTGCCCCTGCATTGTTATGTGCTTCCTCAAACATAATCCGTCAATTCCCGCATGGGGACGCACAATGGTTCTCTCCTGACATTTGGCAAAGGGACATCTCTGCCCTCTCCCTGCCCCCCATTAAGGTCGCAACCACCCATTACACGGTTCCCCCGAAGAGCCTCCACAATGGCCTGCGTCCAACGCCTGGGAGCCGATAGATATATTTCGGTTGAAGCCATGGGATTGGCACAGGTTGGCGCTCGTCCTTGTTCACGAATTTCGGCAGGAGCCTCAAGTGTTGGAGACATACCCCGCCTGGGCCAAAAACTCAACCGCCAGGGCAAACCCCATGTAGAGGAAAAAAGAATTGCTGCACACGGCAGCCTGGCCATTGTCCCCTTCGTTTGAAGAAGAAGATCCATGAAGATGGCGTTTCCTTAATCCGGGGTAGAGTTTTTTGCCTTCTTGAATTTTTCCCTGAGTTGATTCCGGCAGTACCTTGGGTGAAAGATCGGCTTACTGCCATTTTTTCTTAATTACTTAATTCATAATCCTTCGTTTTGAGAGATTTCGATATACGCTGAATGTGGTTATCAAGCTTTCCATTTATATTTATATATCGGTCAGCCCAAAGGGCTATTAAGCTACAAAAGCAGCTCAGCTCTTACGTTAAATGACGGTGCAAGATCGCATGGCAGGAATGAAGTCGAAAGGCGGGACATTGTAAGATTCATACCCGTCGAAGAGGTGGAGAAACTACGTTGGCCCTATACGTCAACCTGACCCCATACACCCCCTATTTAGGATAATATAGGTACCAGGGTGACAGATTTCTCCGATTCCTAGCTTTCTTTGTTCCCCTCTAGGTTTGTGCCTTTGCCCTTTTGGCCCCCATTAGATCAATGCTGACAAACCTATAGATCGGAGACCGAGAGAATGCATAAACCTACTCAAATATCGCCATGGCATTGTAATCCTGGCCACTGGCTTCAGCGATATTGAGCAAATCCGCTGGCAATGTGGGATGAAGTTCGCCGGTATCACGATCAATAATAAAAAGCTTGTAACCCTCAGAGACGATTTGCTGCAAAAATTTAATAGGATCCAATTTCAATGCTCTGAGTTGAACTGGAACGAACTCAAATTGAATATATTTAGGATGGCACCCAAGGCCCGAGATGACCAACGGTTCAGCACCTTCGACGTCAATCTTAACGATTGAAGGCTTATCAATACCTTGCTCTCGAAGCACATTATCACCCCTTCGTACTCGTACTTTAACTGATCGACCAGTCCCACTGAGATCAGCAAAACTTAGATAACCGCGATTACTGTCCACCTGATACAGATCCATCTCCCCGTCTTCAGTTCCAAGAGCAAATGGCATGACAAGCACATTATTACAATTATTAGCAGCAATATTATGTTTAAGAATCCGTAAATTATCGGGGTCAGGCTCAAATGACACGACTGTTCCATTCGCTCCAACGGCTCGTGACATTGGCAGCGTGTACAATCCAATATTGGCGCCTACATCAAAAACCACGTCACCTGGGTTGATGAACGAACATAACACCTCTATTTCCCTTTGTTCGAAGCCTCCATCCATGATCAACTTTGGAGCTATGAAACGGTCACGCGGATCAACCGTCATTGCGAATTCGCCTACCTGTATTTGATTTGTTCCATGGAAACGAATAATCAGCTCTCGATAAAAACGTGTTATAACCCTAAGTCGGTTAAGAGGAGATCGTCGCAAGGCTGTAAAGATTCTCTCAAGAACAGATGCATAAACAGGTTTGACTAATTGTGCCATAAGGTATTTCCCTCCAGAATTCCAGTAAGGACAGGGCAAAAGAATCGCAGAATTAAACCGGAACCGGTACTACACTTATCCACCAAAGAGCTTCCACAAGGGTCTGCGTCCAACACCCGGCAGCCTATAGATATATCTCGGTGGAAGCCGGGGGATTGGCATAGGTTGGAGTGTATCCTTGTTCACGAATTTGGGCAGAAGACTCCCCCAAGCGTTGGAGACATACCCCGCCTCATGGGAAAGCCCAACGGCCAGGGCAGAACCTCTATACCAGGGAAAACAGAAATGCCGCACACGGCTACCTGGTAGTCTGGCTTCGATCGTGGTCTTTGAGTGACGAAGGTCTGTGAGGATGGCATTTCTCTGTTCTTCGGGAGCCTCGAATTGTCTAGGCGCGTATTTTTCCTGTGCACTCTTCAATATCAGCAAGAGTTGCCGCCGCCAATCCTTGTCATCGAAGAAGGCCTCACCACCATTTTCCGCCACGTACCTGATGCACAGGTCCTCGCTCTGCGTATTTGGAATATAAGCAGGAGAGCCGCACAGGCGGGCGTTCCATTCATAGATTGGCATGCCCCAGGGGCAACGAAGATCCGGCTTACGACCATCCATATTTTGGTGACGAATCGGCGCGAGATCAGATTGAAGGAAGGAGGTCGATAGACCCGGCCTTTTGAAATCACACACCTTCGGGGAGGTCGCGATACTGTGATGGTACAAAGAGTGCGACTGGAAATCGATCACACCACGTTCATGCATTTCGCGTATCTGCTGCCAGCTGCAAAGAGCACGGTCCATGTCATGCTCATTCATAGGGTTTTCTCCGCCGGGAACGCGCCCAGGAACAATATAGGCCACGGCCTTTTGTTTCAAAGTCCTGAGCAATGGAAACGCAATGGTGTACAAGCTGATTTGACCATCATCGAACGTCAACATCACTTCACGATTTCGTGGTGATGATGCACCCACGACCCGTTCCCAATATTCATCTCCCGTGAGAGTTTCATAATCATTCTTGGCCAAGAACTCCAAGGCGGGTTCGAGTTTGGCCGTTGATACATCGTGGAACTGAAAGACCGGTATCTGTTCCGGGGGCACATCTACGCGCACAAAACCCGGATAACGTCCGAGTCCCACACCAAGCAACTCGTTTCGATTCTTCTCAACGCTTCTCTTGAAATGTCGTATAATCACTGTGGCATCTTACGCAGGAGCCATGACCCACTCAAACGCTTCAAGCGTGGATTGTGCCGTCTTCTCCCAGGAAAAACGCGCGGCATTTTCATACCCGTTGGCGATCAGGGTGTGTCGGAGGTCCTCATCGGTCAACACTCGAACAATGGCATTCGCAATATCCCCAACATCCAGTGGATCGACATAGATGGCGGCATTGCCTGCTGCTTCAGGGCTTCCTCCTGTGCGACTCGTGACTAACGGGCATCCGCATGCGTTCGCCTCAATATTTGGCAGCCCGAAACTTTCATAGTGTGAAGGAAAAACTGTTGCGTCAGCAAGGTTGTAAAATGAGACAAGTTCATTTTGCGGAACATAGCCGGCGAAATGTACATAGTCCTCCAATCCTAGAGTTTTTAGAGCATTCAGATCATTCTGATACTTCCAGCGCATTCCCCCTGCGACGACGAGATGAATATCTATATCCTTTCTCACCCTGGAAAAGGCTTCCAACAAGCGGGAGAAATTCTTTCCCGGATAAATATGGCCGGCGAACAGAATAAAGCGCGGTGGAAGATTGTACTTTGCCTTTACAGGTTCCAACTGCTGGGGATCATTGATCGATCGAAAGAGGGGATCCGTGGCAAGATAGGCTACTTTAACTTTTTCGGGATCAATGCCCATGTAGGAAATAATATCTTCCTTTGCTCGCTTCGATACTGCAATGATGAGCGAGGCTCGCTTTAAGTACTGCGGGTAGACTGTCTTAAAAAACCAGAGATCCGCAGCCTGATGAAATTCAGGGTGGACAAACCGCTCCGTTCCATGCAGGACCATGGCCGTTTTGCACCGCGCCAGGAACGGGATGGCGAACTTGGTGTGGAAAATCATGTCGAGACTTTCGCGCTGTGCATATTTCGGGACTGCCCACTGATCCCACATCCATTTGCCTTTGGCAGGCAGAAACACTTCACGGACGCGATCCCTACTCGCCAGTGATCCAAGATGGGCCTTGTTAGCGTAAAGAATATGATATTCATTGCGGGTATCCAGATGAATGATCGCCTCGATCACCCTTCGCGTATAGACACCAATGCCGCCGTTCTCTCCCCAGGTTCTGGCGCATATGCCTATCTTCATGAGGACTTCTCTCCAGTTAACGTCACACCATGTTTAATGAACAGGGCCTCAATTTGCCGCGAAGACGACAGGTCTGCGGCTTGTTCGTCCTCAAGGCTCACGCCTAACATTTCTTCAAGTTCCATGATCAGGCGCAGATGATTAATGGAATCCCAATCGGAGAATTCCCGGCGGTGCAGATCGTCAATATCCAAGGGGATTTCCACCTGAAGAACTCCTGAAAGAAACTCGATCACCTTTGCGTGTGTGTTTGACATGATGTTCGTCCTCATCCATTCGTTAATTTCTGCCCAACGCTGCCTGTGGTTCCCTCTTCAGCTCCCGATGCAACATCTTGCCGAGACTGTTTCTCGGCAACGCATCCACCGACTCCACATAAAATGGGACCTTGTGGCTCGGAAGATACCGGGCACAGTGACGGGTCACGGCCTTAAGATCTGTAATCTCACCATCCCGAAAGACCACAAACGCCTTGGCGACCTGCCCGAGGACAGGATGCGGCACACCAAGGACAGCCACCTCAGCAACTTCTGTGAGTTCCCGTATGCAGTTCTCCACTTCCACCGGTGCATATTTTCTCCCGCCACAGTTAATGACGTCGGCTTTGCGACCGTGAAAGTAGAAAAGGCCTTGGGAGTCTTTGTGGCCCATGTCTCCGGTTCTCATCCAACCTTCTGAAGCAAACAACGCCTCTGTTTCGTTGGGGAGGTTATGGTAGCCGTGACACACGTGCGGACCGCGCACAAAAAACTCGCCCTCAATACCATCATCGACAACGCATCCGGCATCATCCACAACGGACATCTCCACACCAGGAATCGGAACGCCGATGGAATCTGGATGTTCACAAGCCATGGCGTCAGTAAGGATTGTGCAGGTGGAGGCCTCCGTCAGGCCATACGAATTGACCAAATCCACCTTCGGGAACCGCGTTTTTATGTCCCTATGGGTTTTGGGCTCGATCGCAGCGCTGGAATTCATCAACAACCGCAAAGACGGTAGGTG
>JBATLR010000061.1:0-21027 GCA_049289415.1 Nitrospirales bacterium | reverse complement strand
CTTGTGAGCGGTCCAAGACCCGCAGGTCCGTGATTTCCGAAATACCCCGTACCTGAGCGGGGGTTAAATCTTGATCAAAAATCAAGGTATCGGCACCGGATTGGAGCGCTCGAATCGCCAATTCTTTCATCTTTCCCGAACCAACGACAAACTTCGGATGAATCACCCCCAACCGTTGAGTGATACACCCTAAAACTTCCACGTTCTGGGCACGCACCAATTCTTGTAATTCCTGGAGACGACCTTCTTCCGAAGCGGCATTCCCTGTGCTGACACTAACCAGGAGCGCCCTCCCCTCCCGAACACCTTCTCGTAACCCTGGATTCGAGCGAACAATTTCTTGCTCCAATGATTGAATAAATTGCTGGCAATCCAACTGAAACGAGTGAAAGGCACAAGGCGGCAACTCCACCGTGGTTCGTCCCTGAATGGGGTTCGAAAGGATGTGCGCCACATAGACATCCCGAAGGCTCCCATCCTTTCCCACACCAAGCGCCATAATTAAATCCAATCGAAGAAGAGCCAGATCGGTCAGATCATCCTGGGTCAGGGGTTGATTATTGAGGTGGGTATGGACTAAACGAACCCCTCGCAATAACCGAAGGCCTGACCGGGTCCGCGAAAGATGGGGAATAACCAATTCGTGGTGGTCACCGATTAAAACCGATTCAATTTGGCCCTGTCGATTGACCAAAAGCCCGATTTGCCGTCTCGTCTCATAGGTGAGTTCGGCACATTCCCGAGCCACCTCCGGGGTCACAACTTTTTCTGGCGGGATCCGTCGACGATAGAGACGCTCCATTCGGCTAATGTGATTAGCCTTTAACCCATGAAGATTACCGAGAACAACAGGAATGATTCTTCTCCTTTTGCGATATCATCTGAGTCATTGAGAAGGAAGTCCAGCCATCGCAAACCCATCCAATTTACATTGCAAAGTAGAGATCGCATCCACATCCCATGCTGCTCTCTCCTTGCGCTTAAGTTTTTCCAACCCCGCAGCTGCAATCATGGCACCATTGTCCGTGCAGAGCGCGCGTGGAGGTAGCGTCACATGGAGCCCCAATGTGCGAGCACGCTCCTCAAGCCTCAGGCGAAGGCGAGAGTTTGCAGCCACTCCTCCCACGACAGAAATCCCTTTCACACCATAGTGACGGGCAGCGCGACAAAGTTTCTCCACCAACACATCCACAATAGCCTCCTGGTAACTGGCCGCGATATCAGCGACGGGCAATGGAGAATTCCCCTTTTGTTGCTCATCCCGCACGAAATATCGAAGTGCGGTTTTCAGCCCACTGAAACTGAAATTAAATTTTTGGCTTTGAAGAGTTGGTCGTGGGAATGATACATATTGTGCATTCCCCTGTTGGGCAAGACGGTCAATTGCCGGGCCACCCGGATAAGGAAGCCCTAGCATTTTTGCGCCTTTATCGAACGCTTCCCCCGCTGCATCATCCATCGTCCATCCAATGAACTGATATTCTCCACGATAAGGAACCAATGCCAAATGCGTGTGCCCACCGGAAGCAATCAAGACCATGGCCGGGGTTGGGAAATTTGGATTCGATAACCATGCGGACGCCAAATGCCCCTCCAAATGATTCACTGTCACCAAGGGAATTTTGGTGGCAAACGCCAGAGCTTTGGCAAAATTTACTCCAACGAGTAAGGCCCCTACCAATCCTGGACGATTGGTGACCGCTATTCCCGTTAATTGGGAAAGAGAAACATTGGCCAGACCCAAGGCTTCCCTTGTCAAAAGTTCCAGACACTCCATATGACGACGCGAAGCCAATTCCGGGACGACTCCCCCGTAACGGGCATGCACCTCAACTTGAGAATCCAAAATATTTGAAAGGATGTGACCTTCGCCATCCAACACAGCCACGGCCGTTTCATCGCATGAAGTTTCAATTCCTAAAATCACTTTAGAGTCCTTTTCAGCACCAAAATTCATTTGGCAAAAAACAACAAAACCCCCAGGACTGGCGGTCCTGAGGGTTTCATCTAGGATTTGACCATCCCTATATCCAATCAGACACTCGCTAACACCTCTTCTTCAATGAAATTTGGAGTCTGATCGGTCAGGACAACCTTAATCTTTTTGGCATCCTTAAACCGCCCCTTAATCAGTTCTTCAGAGAGAGGATCTCCCAGTCGGCGTTGAATAGTTCGGCGAAGGGGACGGGCACCGTATTGTTGTTCAAACCCTTCGTCAATCAACCACTGCTTCACCTCGTCAGTTACATCTAAAAATACTCCTCTTTCCACAAGACGAGCATTGAGTTCTCCAATAAGAATATCAACGATACTCACCAAATGTTCTTTCGTGAGTTGGTGGAAAACAACTAATTCATCGATACGATTTAAGAATTCAGGACTGAAATGACGCTTTAACTCGGCAAGGACTTCGCCTCGCATACGTGAAGAATGCTCAGCCTCCACATCACGCTGGAACCCAAGGGATACACCCTTTTGAATGAATCGAGTCCCCAAATTTGAGGTCATCACCAAAATGGTATTTTTAAAGTCCACCTTCCGACCTAAACTATCCGTCAATACTCCATCATCAAGTACTTGCAGCAACACATTGAAAATATCTGGATGGGCCTTTTCAATTTCATCAAATAATACGACTGAATAGGGACGACGTCTTACTTTCTCCGTCAATTGTCCACCTTCCTCATACCCAACATAACCCGGAGGGGCTCCAAACAGCCGTGAACTGGTAAATTTCTCCTGGTACTCTGACATGTCTACCCGGATTAACGCATCATCAGTATTGAACAAGAATTCCGCTAATGCGCGAGCCAACTCCGTCTTCCCTACACCGGTCGGTCCAAGGAAAATAAACGACCCAATCGGTTTTTTGGCATCTTTCAAGCCAGCCCGTGATCGCCGAATAGACCGACAGACCGCAGAAATAGCCTCTTCCTGCCCTATAATGCGCTTATGAAGGTAATCCTCCATATGCAGCAGCTTTTCAGATTCTTCTTCTTCAAGTTTAAAGAGAGGAATCCCCGTCATTTTCGAAATGACATATGCCACATCCTCACCGGAAATAACCGGTTTGTTTTTTTCTTGCTTTTTCTTCCAATCACGCTTGGAATCATCTAACAATTTCCTGAATCGCTCTTCCTCTTCGCGAAATTTTACGGCTTCCTCAAAATTCTGAAGCCCGATTGCCACTTCCTTTTCACGGGCCACCCTTTTGAGTTCCTGCTCAAGGGACTTCAACTCAGGCGGGAGGGCATACGTGAGCAATTTTGCTCGTGAACCGGTTTCATCAATGAGATCAATGGCTTTATCAGGCAAAAACCTGTCGGTGATATACCGTTCACTCAGTTTCACTGCCTCTTCAACCGCCTCATCCGTAATTTCAACCCCATGATGTTCCTCGTATCGGTCACGAAGCCCCTGAATGATTTGCACGGTTTCTTCTACTGAAGGGGGCTGAACATAAATAGGTTGAAAACGCCGCTTGAGTGCCCCATCTTTTTCAATATGCTTTCGGTATTCATCCAGGGTCGTCGCGCCAATGCATTGAATTTCACCACGAGACAAAGCCGGCTTTAACATGTTTGCGGCATCAATGGACCCTTCAGCAGCGCCTGCACCGACTAAGGTGTGAAGTTCATCAATAAAGAGAATGATATTCCCCGCTTGGGAAATTTCTTTCATCACCACCTTGAGACGCTCTTCAAATTGTCCTCGATATTTGGTTCCCGCTACCAGGGACCCAAGATCAAGAGCGATAACCCTTCGATTCAATAAATTGTCCGGAACATCAAGACCAATGATGCGCTGGGCCAGCCCTTCCACAATAGCTGTTTTACCCACTCCGGATTCACCAATTAACGCCGGGTTATTTTTCGTTCGCCGGCTGAGAATTTGAAGTACCCTTTGGATTTCATCTGAACGTCCGATAACAGGGTCTAGCGTTCCCTCCTGAGCCAACTGAGTCAAATCCCTACCAAATTCATCTAGCGCAGGGGTGCTACTCTTTTTATCTCGCTCCCTGGTTCCTGATTTTCTAAGGAACGTGACGGTTAATTGGCGAGCCGTTAAAAGATTGGCCCCTAAACTACGAAGAACCTTGCCACCTATTCCTTCTTCCTCCCGAAGAAGGCCAAGAAGCAGATGTTCACTCCCGATATGGTTGTGGCCAAGAAGCCTGGCTTCCTCGACACCATATTCAATCACTTTTTTCACTCTTGGGCTAAATGGGATTTCCCCGAATGTAACGGTTGTCCCACCCCCTGGAAGATTCCGTTCAATTTCAAGACGGATTTGTTCCGGCGAGAGCCCCATCTTTTTGATGATCATCAAGGCGATGCCGTCCGACTCTCGAAGAATCGCGAGCACCAAATGCTCGGTCCCCAGATAATCGTTTTGATGCCGTTCCGCTTCTTCTCTGGCAAGGATGATAATTTTTCTACCACGATCCGTGAATCGTTCGAACATTGGACCTCCTCTAGCCGATTATTCGCGAAACTTTTCGCTCACACATTCGTCTATTATCCACACATAAATTCGAGAAAAATTCACAATTTCAGTCTATCCGTGATCACTCAAAACTGTCAAGTCAGAAGCCAGGGATGAGAGGACCTAGCAACGGAAATGATGATTTACTCTACCAATCAAAATACGCTAAGAAAAGCCTCCTGCCACACAGGGATAAAATTGCCTACGCCATTACCGAAAAACTCCTCGCTTGCTATCAGATCAATGAAGACACTACCATCCTGACGCCTGACAACACCATTCTTTTCTAAGCACATGTCTATCTTCCAGACCATCGGGATCATCACTAAACCTAACGCCCCCAATATTCAGAAGGAGACCTCCTATCTCCGTGATTGGTTGGTGGCCCATCACAAAACGGTGATTCTTGATTCCACCCAAAGATTTCCTACCTCGGATAGTCCCACCCGTCTTCAGATTGCCAAGGAAGCCGACCTTCTCATTGTCTTAGGTGGCGATGGCACGATGTTAAGCGGAGCAAGGCTTGTTGAGCAACGAGGGATTCCCATCCTGGGAGTCAATATGGGAGGTCTGGGTTTCCTCACTGAAATCAACTTCGACGATCTCCCCACAGCCTTAGGAAAAGTGTTCGCAGGGGAATGGCAACTGGATAAACGCCTGATGTTAAAAGTCCAGCTACAACGGGGTGACCAAATCCTCTGCACCTACTCAGCATTAAATGACGTGGTAATAAGTAAAGGACATTTGGCGAGAATGATCGCCACCAAAATATGGGTAAATCACGCATTTATGACAAACTTGCGTGGTGATGGACTGATCGTCGCTACCCCGACAGGATCGACCGCTTACTCCCTTTCGGCAAAGGGTCCGATTTTAGATCCACGGCTCGAAGTGTTGCTGATCAATCCAATTTGCCCGCACACCTTTTCCCACCGCCCCTTCCTTGCCCCGGGTGATGTGCCGATTACCATTGAACTGACAAGTCAAGAACCAGCCATGGCGACCATAGATGGCCAAGTGGGAGTGGAAATGCTGACCGGTGATCTAGTGCAAGTGCGAGCCTCAGACCACCGCACGCATCTTATTCGTTTTCCAGAACGAAGCTACTTTGAGGTATTACGTACAAAATTAAAGTGGGGAGATGGGTGACTCCGGCCTTCAAAACTCTCTACAACCAACCCGACCAATTTTATTGACTATCCTATTAGCTTCATAGCCTGGCAAATCTGAAATTCCATTTATTTTATTTATTCGTCAAAATCGTCTGCCCGTATTTATCAAAGAAAAATAGAGGATTGGATTCAAAAAAAGAAAACGGAGAATGCCCAGGCAAACAACCTGCAGGGGAGGCTCTAATTTCATTAGAGACTTATGGCGCACACTCGGGACACTCTTTCCGCTCAACAGGGGCATAAAATTCAGATGCAGTGAGAGGAAAAACTTGATCGCAGGTTTCGCAATAGCGAATTTCAAAAAAAGGCACGCCGTCCTCGTTGATTTCACACGGCAACAATAAATCAATGGGGTCGAATCCTAGGGATTTTTCATCGGGAAACTTGACCACTGCAAGCCGAACGTTAAAAAATTCAAATACCCCTTCCTTGCCCTTATATCGATCTTCATGACCCATCACATACACGGGCTGACCTTTACGTTTAATCCGAAGATCCTTTAAGGTTCGCTCGGTCTCAGATGCACAAAAAAAGTCTTGAGCTGGGTTTGGCTCGCTCATTCTGACAAAATCCCTCTGTCGTATGTATACATCAGACTGATCCTTCCGCTAATAGCTGGACCAGCTTGTAGCATGGCCTCAAAAAGGAGGTCAAGGCTAATGGAATTGACAGACCAATCACAAAGGAGGCGTATTTATGGCTGACATCCTCATTTATCACAAACCAACGTGCTCCACCTGCCGACAGGTCATCAAATTAGTGGAGGAAAGCGGACAACCCTTTACGACCATTAACTATTACGAAAAAACTTTTTCCAAATCCACGCTCAAAGGGCTACTCAAAAAAGCGGGGATTAAATCGTCAGAAATCATCCGTAAAAAGGAAGAGATCTACAAAAAGCTGAACTTACAAGACTCAGAATTCACCGATGATGAATTATTAGACATCCTCATCAAACACCCGGATCTCATCCAGCGTCCTCTGGTCCAAAAAGGGGACCAAGTAATCCTCGCCCGCCCTCCGGAAACCGTCACCAAAATTCTTTAACAGAAATCTTCGTGTGAGAATTGAGGCGGGCCACTGGTCAAAATGGCCGCTGGATAGAATCTGAGGCCGTACTGCCGAAATAGTCGGTTTTGAGAAATTGGTAGGCTTCGATAATACGCCGCAGTTCCGGCTCGGAACTGCGGTCACCTTGCCGAATATCAGGATGTATCTTTTTCGCCCGCTCTCGAAAGGCTCGAGTCACCACTGGCAAAGGACTTCCAAATTCAACACCAAGCACTTCATAGGCTTGGACGGACGAACGAATTTCCCCACGAACAGAAGTGGGCTCTCCCTCCCCTCCGCCGCCGCCAGCAGCCTTGAAAAAATTAAAGAGATTGATCTTGTGCCTTCGACGGCGAGGACGCTGCCTGATCTCGCTTTCAAACTCTTCAAACCGGTCCTCAATAAATTCTAAGCGCGATTCCAAGCGCTGGGCGGTAGTCAATTCGGTAATATCCTCCAACTCCCCCTCAACCAGCCCCAACATCCGATCAACCTCGATCAACCCCTGCTCAACATGCAAATAGGCCTCTGTCCGCTCTTGAAACATCGTTTCAATAGCAAAGTCCAAGCTTTGTTCAGATTGATCGCGAAGCTTAGCAATCCGCCGACTCATGCCAGCCACAAATTTCCGTCGATTGTGCTCATTTAACGCCATAATACCAATGCTCAAGGAAAATTTGGGGCCGATTGTACCACAACTGGCCACCATGCAAGGATGTTTGTTATGACTTGAAAGGAAGGCCCCCCATTGAAAATAGTTAATAAATAGCTGAGATTGCCCCCCAGCTTGTTGATTGGTATCCTGATGACCGTTGTGAACCCTCGAAGATCTTAAGATAAAAGGAACCCGAGTTATCTCTCAAATATGTAACTTTTTTCAGCCTTTCCCAAATCTTATTGAAGGAGGGTTTCATGAATCACTACCTGCTTATTTTGGGAAGTAGCTTTATTCTCTCCATCATCCTTACGCCAACAGCCTGGTCAGTCAACCCTGCCGGCTATGGCAGCGCAGGTGGTGAATTCAACATCAAAATCTCCAGGGTCCCCTCGAATGAGATAGCCAAAGCCAAATCGGCGAAACCTCCCATTGAGCCCACTTCGGAAATCCTTGCCGAAGGAAAAGAAATCTTTCTGGGACGTGGAGGCTGTATTAGTTGTCATGGGGCCGAAGGAAAAGGAAATGGGCCGGCCGCAAAAAACCTTCCCATTCAACCGAGAAATTTTACCAACCCGAAGTTTAACACCTATCGAACACCGGGTGAAATGATGTGGGTCCTCAAAAACGGAAGCATGGGACAGACAGGCCGGGTCCCTGGAACAGGAATGCTTCCAGTTGTCCAGCCTAAGGGTTTCATTTCGGAGGAAGATGGATGGAAAGTGTTACTGTATGAACGAAGCCTCGGACAGCAACAACCATAATACTTCTTTTTCCTAAGGTATTAATTATTCCAGAGTACACCGCCTCTATTATTATCCTGCATCACATTGGGTGAAAAGCCTTTATGTCTGAATCCACAACAGAGCGCCAACACAATCGGCTGAGTCACGAAACCAGCCCTTATCTCCTCCAACATGCCTACAACCCGGTAGATTGGTTCCCCTGGGGAGAGGAGGCGCTGAATCTGGCAAAAAAAGAAAATAAGCCTATCTTGCTCTCCATAGGCTATTCAGCCTGCCATTGGTGTCACGTAATGGAGCGGGAATCCTTTGAGAATCAGGCCATCGCGGATCTGATGAACCGGTACTTTGTGAATATTAAAGTGGACAGAGAAGAACGTCCGGATTTGGATGAAATCTATATGCAGGCCACGACTGCCATGAACCAGGGGCACGGCGGATGGCCCATGACCGTATTTCTCACCCCTGATCAGGAACCCATTTTTGCAGGAACCTATTTTCCTCCGACTGACCGCTATGGTCGTCCGGGATTCGGATCAATTCTGACAAACATTGGAGAGGGGTGGAAGAAAGATCAAGCCAACATCACCCAACAAGCCAGTCGATTCACCGCACGCCTGCGAAACGCCCTGCAACCCGCATCGCCCCTTGCCGTTGGTGCAGCCGAGATTGAAGATGCCGTCAAACAATATGCCCGTGATTTCGACGCACGTTACGGGGGATTTGGACGTGCACCCAAATTTCCACCTGCCACCGGCCTCTCCTTTCTCCTGCGCCAATATCACTGGAGTCGAGAGAAGAAAATACTCGCCATGGTCACCAAAACCCTGGATGGGATGGCCGAAGGCGGACTGTATGATCATATCGGTGGAGGATTTGCTCGCTATTCCACGGATGACGAATGGTTAGCCCCGCACTTTGAAAAAATGCTGTATGACAACGCACTCCTTGCACGGACATACGTTGAAGGGTTTCAAGTCACAGGTGAGAATCGATACCGCCAGGTCGCCACAGAGACCTTAGATTACATTTTGCGAGAAATGACTGCACCGGAAGGTGGTTTTTATTCAGCCACTGATGCGGACAGCGAAGGAGTAGAAGGCAAGTTTTTCGTGTGGACGCCGGAACAGATACGTGAAATTCTGACAAACGAACAAGACGCCACTCGCTTCTGCGCCTATTTTGACATCACGGATGAAGGCAATTGGGAGCACACCAACATCCCTCGCACAAAAAAATCTCTAGAAACCGTAGCGGAGGAATTAGGCTGTTCCCCTGGAGATTTACGTGAGACAATCATGCGAACAAAATCCACCGTATACCAGTCTCGCCTGAAACGTATACCACCGGGACTCGATGATAAAATCATTACCGCCTGGAATGGCATGATGATCGGAACGATGGCGGAAGCCGGTCGAGTTTTCAACTACCAACCGTATCTGGATGGTGCCATCCGGGCCGCCGATTTCCTGCTGACCACGCTTTCACGGCCTGAAAGCCGGCTCTGGCGCACCTATCGGGCAGGGCATGCTCACCTCAATGCCTGCTTGGAAGATTATGCCTATGCGGCCGAGGCGATGATCGATGTCTATGAAGCCACGGGGTATGAACGGTATCTCCATGAAGGGGTCTCATTAGCTGAACGCCTCCTTGAAGACTTTGAAGATCGAGACCATGGAGGATTCTTTACCACAGCCGCCGATCATGAGGCCTTAATTATCCGGGGGCGGGAAGGCGCCGATGGTGCAACTCCCAGTGGAAATGCGGTGGCCGCATCGGCGTTAGCCCGCTTATCATTTCACCATGATCGCGAAGACTTTCGGAAAGCCGCGACCAATGCCATTCGTGCCTATGGACAACAAATCGGTCAGGTGCCACGAGGGTTTCCCAAAAGTCTCATAGTCGTCGATCTTTTATTACGAGGGCCGGTGGAATTGGCTCTCGTGGGAACTCCCGCAGACAAGGGATATGGCCAACTCCGCATGGCGGTCAATGCGTGTTTCGTACCGTATCGCATTTTGGCCTATCGGCAAGAGCTGGAGGCGGAAACCCCTCATCCCCTGTTAACTGGGAAAACCCTGGTCAATGGGCAAGCCGCGCTCTATGTCTGTAAAAACTTTGCCTGCCAGGATCCGATTACCGATCCTCAAGAGGCCATTGACGTATTGACCTATCCTCAGGGAACCATCACCTCACCAGACCCACCCGTGCAAGCACTGACCAGCCAGGGGCTTTCCGGACATGCCACTCCTCAAGGGACGGGGCAGTACGTGGCCAGAATCCTGGCCAGTCCTGAGGATTCGCGCCCTTCCTCTCATGGATATACGTCTTTGGGTTCAACCGGATTGACCACTTCTCGCATAGGCTTTGGTGGTTACCGGATCAACCTTGGAGTGGAAGACCACCGAAGAGCACTTGAAAAGTCTTTACAAGGCGGGTGCAACCTTATCGATACGTCCACCAATTATGCCGACGGTGGGAGCGAACGCTTGGTGGGTGTCGTGCTCAAGGATCTCATCGCTAAAGAGGTTGTCTCTCGTGATGAAGTCATCGTGGTTTCAAAAATCGGCTATGTGCAGGGAAATAATCTTACGCGCGCTGAGGCCAGGGAACAAGCCGGCAAACCGTTTCCCGAGATGGTCAAATATGGCGAAGGCATCTGGCATTGCCTCCATCCTTCGTTTCTAGAAGAACAACTCATTCTGTCCCTTGACCGCCTGGGACTGGAAACTCTCGATATCTGCCTCCTGCACAATCCAGAATATTTTCTGTCCGATGCCAAGAACAGGAACTTGTCGATTGATCCCATCAGACTTGAAGATCTCCGGCAGGAGTTTTATCGCCGCCTGCAACAGGCTTTTTCTTATCTGGAGACACAAATCGTCGCCGGCAGGTTGCAATACTATGGAGTCTCCTCCAATACCTGCACGGCCAAACCCGATAATCCCGAAGCCACCTCACTCTCTCGCATGCTCAATGCCGCTGAAGCTGCAGCAAAACATGCCGGCATTCCGCACCATCATTTTCGAATACTGCAACTCCCGATGAATGTGTTTGAATCGGGAGCACAGTTCACCCCCAATACCGGACCCGAACAGGCGCAAACGGTCTTGGCATTCGCCCAGGAAGCCAAAATTGCTGTTTTGGTGAACCGGCCCCTGAATGCCATTCCTGGAAAAGGCGGAGGCATGATCCGCCTCGCAGACCCTCAGGTGGAAATTTCCAATACAAATTTTGATGCCCAGCAACCAAAAGTCGCCGCGCTGGAGCACGACTACAAGCAGGTGTTAGCACCCCAGGTCCCCAAACCCGAAAAAGGAGCTGCTCCGCTGGACTATTTCAACTGGGCCGAAGAACTGAAACGAATTCGTCCGTCCATCCAAAATCTTGAGCACTGGGACCAAATTGAATCACAAACGATTGCCCCACATGCCAATCAGGTCTTCCAACTGCTCACCCGACATTTCGCCGGCAAACAGGAAGAGGAACAAATATGGGAATCGTGGCGCGATCGCTATGTCCCTGAACTCGTCTCCCTCCTCAAGGTCATGCGCATGGAGGCCGCCCAAAAAAGTGCAAAGAAACTCTCTGAAATTCGTAAGCTCATTGACCCCCTCATTCCAGAATCCAAACGGGAAGAACCCTTTGCCCGTAAAGCCCTCTGGGCGGTTGCCAGTATCCCAGGTGTAACCTGTGTGCTCAACGGCATGCGACATCCTGTCTATGTCGATGACTCACTGACCATCCTGAAATGGGAACCGCTCTCTCAGCCCCGAGCACTACTTGAGACTATTCATACATCCGAAGCTCCCTGAAACTTGATCCCATAGTATTTATAATTTGAAAATGAAACCAAGTTTCATTATTGCCAACAAACTCTAATATTTGATAAGTTTATTTTATGGAAACAATTGGATCATTAATCGGGCTTGGCGCGATTGCGGGGGTTTTCCCTATTTATCTTGGCATAGTCTTGGCCTTAATAATTGCAAGGGCCATGAGCAGGGCTTGGGAAGGCTATTTAACCGGAATCGCCACCGGGGTACTTGTCTATCTCTTTTTTGACCTCATGCACGAGGCCGTGGAATTCACGGGCGCGACAGATGTCCTTTCGTGGGTCGCCTTTCTCGGAAGCTTGTTAATCGGATTTGTGGGACTGGTCCTCATTGAACAACGCCAGCAGGGTCGGAACCGGACAGAGCCATCCAAGCTATTCCTCCCCTACATGATTGCCCTAGGAATGGGCCTACATAATTTGGGCGAAGGCCTGGCGATCGGCGCCGCCTACATGCAGGGTGAATGGGTCTTGAGCGGGGTCCTCATTTTGGGCTTCGCTCTACACAATGGGACAGAAGGATTTGCCATTATCGGCTCGGCTGGAAAATCAAGGCCGAGCTTCAAAGATATCATTTTGATGGGATTGCTGGCAGGCCTGCCAACTTGTCTGGGAACTTTAATCAGCGGATTCGCGGTGTCTCACTACTTTACCATCATGTTTTTTGCGTTAGCCGCGGGCTCGCTGTTATACGTGATCTTTTCTCTAACTACGATTTTCTATACCGCCACCCGACGGGTCCAATCGGCCTATGGGGTCTTCACCGGTATCAGTCTCATGTTCCTCACAGCCATGGTTCTGCAGATCGTCAGCGGCATCCGCACGTAAGAAAGCGACAGGCTGAAGTCTAGCACTCCTGGAAATTTAAGATTTCTTGATACCTCACAATGTTTCTTAACTAATCCTTCCCACATACATGAGGATACTCCCTTGCAAGCTGTGCATAGATTGGCGGGTCTATTCGAGCCTGCCGCAACGATCTGGCTTTTGACAATTGGAGGAGAGTCATGTTGAAAATATTCTGAAGATTAGCCTCCTGCAAATTCACCTGAATCAGTGAAGCCTGCTCAACATTCGCACCCCCTAGATTCGCTTGCTTGAGATTGGCCTGCGCCAAATCAGCACGACCAAGATTGGCGCAAGCAAGATCCGCCTGGCCCAGGTTTGCCTCTCGCAGCTTACATGCCTCCAAATTGGCCTCAATGAGTTTTGCGCCTTGCAAATTGGCCAAGAGAAGATTCGCTTCAGTCAGATTCGCTTTTGTGAGATCTGCCCCTGTTAAATCCGTTTTGGCGAGATGTGCCCGTTCAAGATTCGCCCGTATGAGTATGACCCGGAGAAGGTCAGCGTCACTCACATTCGCATTTTCCAGGTTCGCGCCGGTCAAATTCGCTTCCAACAAACTGGACTCAGTCAAATTAGCCCCGGATAATATGGCACCTGAAAGATCCGCGTGATTGAAATTGACATCTTGCAAGTTGGCACCAGCCAAATCGACACAGCACAATTCCTGTCTGGAAAAATTTCCACCACTCAAATCTATGCGAATGGAAGGATTGGCTTTTCTCCATGTATTCCAGACATTTACCCCCGCCTTGATGAGCTTCAATTGCTCTTGATTCGCCATGAGACTCCTTTAATGACAATAACCGATCTTGGTAAATATTTTACCCGTGGCTGACACATCTGTCCTCAACGATAGCTTAAAACGGTGATACAAAATTTGACATACCTCTCTTCCTCATATGCGGGAATAGACCAACCCCCCGCACCAGTTATCGAATACGGCAATTTTATCGTAAAATGTCCACAACAGATTCGCAATGCGGCGAGAAGGCCAAACATGGGGAAGACCCCGAAGTCCACATGGCAGGTTGCAGAAAAAACTTTTTCATCGATTCCATATTCGAGTCCAATTGCTCCATTCCTCTCCCCACATACGCGGGCCCGCTTGAACCTGG
This sequence comes from Nitrospirales bacterium, assembly GCA_049289415.1. Classification (GTDB taxonomy): domain Bacteria; phylum Nitrospirota; class Nitrospiria; order Nitrospirales; family UBA8639; genus Nitrospira_E. Next base: position 7,126 of record JBATLR010000061.1, on the reverse strand, counting down.
AGCAGACTTCCATCCCTCGCTGTTCGCACCGTCATGTCGTCCGATCCGAGACTTGCGATGAACCAGACCGCTCCATCGCGATCAGTCCGGTATACAGGAAGGCCTCGCTGTTCATAGGCATCCAACACCTCAGAAGCCGGATGTCCATACCGGTTATGGGCGCCCACCGAAACAACCATCGCCTCAGCTTGAAGGCGATTCACCCATTCACGATGAAGAGAACTTTTCGCTCCATGATGCGGTACTTTCACGATGCGGGCAGAAAGACCATTAGAAATCTGCAGCAATTCATTCAGAGATTGCTGTTCCGCATCGGCCGTGAACAAAAATGAATGCGGCCCGCACTCGAGCCTGGTGACGAGCGATTGATTATTGAGATCCCTTCCACTAGACACTGTCCAGGAACCATATTCCTCCGTCCCTTGGCGAGGAGAAGGACTCAGCACAGCCAGAGAGCAAGGTCCTGGGCTGACAATGACAGTTCCTGCTGTGCTTGTCACTTCCTGAAGTCCGGCAGATTTCACCGCCAAGTGGAGACGAGAAAAAAAACGTTCGGGGCGAGAGATGCCATTATCCCAATAGTGTCCCACCTCAAACGTATCCAACACCCACGGCAATCCACCCACATGATCCCATTGCGGATGCGTCGCAACCACATGATCCAGCCTTCGGATACCCTGATTCCAGAGATACGGCCCGATGACCGCACGTCCCATATCCAATCGTCGATAGGATGGTCCACCATCGATCAAGACGGTTTGACCGTCGGGTAATTCAATGAGGGTGGCATCACCTTGTCCCACATCCAGAAACGTGACTCGTACGGTTCCCGGATCCCACCCTGTGCGTGGGGACCATCCCCACCACAGCAGAATCGCGAACAGGATTGTGCCACACCCCCATCGGATCAGCTGCCAATGCCACATAGCCACAATCACAGCCAGCATTCCCCAAAAGACGATCATCGAACTCAAGCTCGGCGATGCGACATACCAGGCCGCTCCGGGAACATGTGAGAGCATCATCACGACCTGCGCGAGCCAGTCAAAGACCCATTGATTCAGACTGGACAAAGGAAGAATTGCTCCTCCCCCCACTAAGACGATCATCCCTGACAACAAACCTAGAGGAATCATTATCGCGCCGACCAAGGGCACAATCACCATATTAGCCAATAACCCCAACCACGGTATTTGATGAAAGTCATGGGCGACCAAAGGCAACGTGGTCAAGCTGACTGCGAGGGTCATCAGCCAGGCTAGTACAGCCTTATGCCAGAGACCCACGAGCCATGTCGGTTTTGCTGGTGGGAAGGCTGCATCTATTCCGGATAGATTGGATTCCTTTTCTTTTCGGGCCTGGACCACGAGGGCAATTGCAACAACTGAGAGATAGGATAACTGGAAAGAAATATCCTGAATGGCCTCCGGATGCGGCAATACCATAAGAAGCGCGGCTAGGGCTAACGCCGTCAACAGATTGCGTTCCCTTCCCAACCATATGCCGGCACAACACACCACGATCATGATCCATGAGCGGACCGTCGCCATTTCCGCTCCCGCCAGCAAGGCATAAAAGGAGACGGTCGGCAATGTGATAAGGACCGCAAACCGTGTGGCGGTGAGTCGTAACGAAAGTTGTTCCAGCCAAAACGTCGGTAACTGGCGCAGGCTCCATCGTGCCCCGGCAAAAATCAACAAGGCCAATAACCCCAAATGAGACCCGGAGATCGAGAGAATATGGACGGTTCCGCTGGCCATAAAGGCGTCTCGAATATCCGACTCAATATAACTTTGCTCTCCCAATACCATCCCTAAGAACAATCCCAATGCAGGATTTGTGAGACTGGAGACCGCTGCATGATGAATCGATTGGCGCCAGCGATCGACCACACCCAATATAAACCCACGGGTGGTCCGCTCTTGGGTGCCATGAATCCTGATGGCTTCCGGGCCTTGCACGGTCACAACAGCATGAATTCCTTGCCGTTTTAGATATCGTCCATAATGAAACCCGCCAGGGTTCATGGTTCCATAGGGTTCGCGCACTCGGGCCATAAAGGCGACATGATCACCATAGATTAATGTAGAAGCACCTGGTTCCCGCCAAGTAAGACGGATTCGCCCATGAGCCATCTGCTCCTCTCCCTGTTTCACCATATGGGTCGCCTCAACCAGCAACACTAGCCCATCCGGAGTCTGCCTGACCGGTGCGACAATAGTTCCTTCAAGGAAGATGGGCTGTTCATCCGCCTCGATAACGAGATTCGAATCCCATTGCGTGGTCGATGCCCAATAAGCATGGCCGATTCCTCCCACCACAAGGGCAAACAGGATGAACCCGGTTTTTCGAGTTAGGCGTCGCTGTTGTTCAAACCAGGTGAGAATGCACCCAAAAATAAAAAGAGCCCCCAAAATTGATAGGGGGAAGAAGGTTAGAAACGGGCCAAACCACAGCCCAGTGAGGTAGGACACTACTCCAAGGAGTATCACATAGGACAGTGCATATGGTTAATGAAACTCTTTAGCAAGACCAACGACAGCGGTTGCCATTTTCCAAGACCCCATAACAGAATGCAGGTTATGATAATCCACTGCCTCGGTAAAACTTTGCCTGTAAAAGAATCTAGTATTCAACGCAAATTCATGAAGCTAGGCAGAAACAGACCTTACCACCTTTTGTGTCTGCTTCTGGCTAAATGACAAATCCTTCAGTGAAGCGAACAACCGAAAGATGGAAAAGGAATCCTGATCCTTACTGAATGCAGGACTTCACCACTGTGATTAAATCTTCTGCAATTTCCTGAATGACCTGGTTATCTTGACCTTCAACCATCACTCGCAACAACGGTTCCGTACCGGAATAGCGTACAAGAATCCGTCCGGTTCCATTCAGCACCCGCTCTTTGTCTTGAATAGCCTGCTGTAACTGTGGAAGGCTCCGCAGGTCAGGCTTGCGGGGAACGGTGACTCCCACCAACACTTGAGGCGTAGAATGCATACACAGGGCAATTTCCGACAATGGTTTTTGAGCCCGCTTCATCAGCTTCAGCATTTGCAAGCCGGAGATCATTCCATCACCGCTCGTATGATAATCCAAAAAGATCATATGGCCGGATTGCTCTCCACCCAGATTAAAATCTTCAGCCACCATTCGCTCCAAGATATATCGATCCCCAACAGCCGTTCGTACCAAATTGATACCGGCCTCTCGCATACAGACCTCAAACCCAAAATTACTCATCACGGTTCCGACCACGGTATTGTGTCGTAATCGGCCTAGCCGTTTAAGGTCAAGAGCAAAGGCCGCCAAGGCATGATCTCCATCGACCACCTGTCCCTTCTCACAGACAAACAAAGCCCGATCCGCGTCTCCGTCCAGGGCAATACCGAGGTCGGCCTTCCGGTCCCGAACCATCTGCTGTAATCGTTCCGGGTGCACCGCGCCACACCCGTCATTAATATTGAGACCGTCAGGTTCATTGCCCATCACCCAGACCTTCGCGCCTAGTTCATGAATGACCTTTGGGAAAACGTGATACGCTGCTCCATGGGCACAATCCAAGACAATTCGCATATTCTGAAAATCCATTTCACGAGGAAGCGAACGCTTGACGAACTCAATATATCGTCCTTCAGCATCATCAATGCGATAGGCTTTCCCGATGGCCTCAGCGGTCGGTCGAATATGCTCTATTTCATTGGAAAGAATAAGATTCTCAATACGATGTTCCAGTTCATCCGGCAATTTCATCCCGTCATTCGAAAAAAACTTTATGCCATTATCCTGATAGGGATTGTGAGAAGCAGAAATCATCACCCCGGCATCGGCTCTCAAGCTACGGGTCATGAACGCAATTGCCGGAGTCGGTAAGGGTCCGACTAATAAAACATCCACACCCATAGAGCATAGTCCGGCAGTTAAGGCCGACTCCAGCATATATCCGGACACACGAGTATCTTTGCCAATGATGATTTTATGTCGTCCTTCACGTTTACGAAAAACATGGGCCGCCGCCCGTCCTAATTTCATGGCCATTTCGCTAGTCATCGGATCCAGGTTCGCGACCCCACGCACTCCATCCGTACCGAATAGTTTCCCCATGTGGTTCCCTTTTTTAGTAATGAACTCAGCCCATAAAACAAATTGAGTAGCGAAAAATATATTTTGTCGCACAGCTCATAAGTGCATCACAGGCCTGGAAAGACAATTCAAAAATTCCGGTCCAAGCAGCTGTCGTAAGCCGGACACAGCGGTGAAAACGCCGCGGGGAGAGGTCTTACCACCGACTCTATTACTTGTCGCACAAATTTTGTAAAGCTTGAGCCACCTGAATAGCATCGTGCATGGCTCCCACCTCATGAACTCGTACAATATGTGCTCCCTGCCAGACAGCAGCGGCCACCGCAACAGCATTCCCGAATTCTCGTTTACCAACCGGCTTTCCCGTTAATGTGCCTATAAAGGCTTTCCGTGACACCCCAATTAAAATAGGGTGTCCCAATGGAAGGAATTTCCCAATGTTACCAAGAATTTCTAAATTATGAGCAAGTGTTTTCCCAAACCCGATTCCCGGATCAACCATAATATGATCTGCCGGAATCCCCATCGATCGAGCCATGGAGACCCGTTCAGATAAAAATTCTTTAATTTCAACTACGACATCTTTATATTGTGGGGCATGCTGCATATTTATACTATGCCCTTGCCGGTGCATGAGGACCACTCCCGCTCCGGTTTCTTGAATTAATTGAGCCATTCGAGGATCATCTTGAAGAGCGCTCACATCATTAATGATATCGGCCCCTAGATCCAATGCGGTTCGAGCCACAGCAGATTTGCGTGTATCAATAGAAATGGGGATATTGGTGAGTTTTCTCAACACCGTCAGAATGGGAGCAATGCGCTTTATTTCCTCATCCTTGTCCACATATGACGCTCCAGGCCTCGTCGATTCTCCCCCGATATCAATCAAGTCCGCTCCCTCGGCAATCATCTGTTGTGCTCGTTCAATGGCTGTCTCAGGATTGAGGCAATGTCCATCCTCAGAAAAAGAATCTGGGGTCACGTTCAAGATACCCATGATTAAGACCTTTGACCCAATGGGAATCATCTTTTCCCGGCATCGGATTGTAGGAAAAGTGGGCACTGAGACAGCTGCGGGCTTCATGCGCTTATGCCGTTAACCAACTCATGGTCATGGTGGGTTTTAAAAATCAAATAGGACATTCCGCCTTATAAATTTCAACGAATTGAATGATTAGAAAAGCCAGCGAATGGACAAAGAAAAGAATAGTAGGGGGTAACGTTTGGTAGATAAATTCTTAAGGAGAAGCTCTCACTATAGTGGTGAGCCCAATTAACATGCTCTAAACCCACGGTGGATAAAGAAACATGATCTCAATAAAAACAAGGGGTTCAACCTTTTGAGGGTTTCATAACTAAAGGGGATGGGTGGAAAATAAACCTGCTCAGCCTGGAACGAGAATTACCTGGCTATTCTGAATGAGGAAAAAATCTGGAAATCTCGTTACACTGCTGCAGCTTGCTCAAGGGAAGATGACTGTTGAACAATTTTTTCAATTTCTATACCGTCTAACACCTCTTTCTCCAACAACGCTTCAGCGATGGCCCGTAATGTATGAATGTGTTCGGTTAGCATCCTGGTCGTTCGTTCATAAGATTCAACCACAAGCCGCTTGACTTCCTTGTCAATTTCTAAAGCCACTTGATCACTAAAATCTCGACGAGAACCAAAATCACGCCCCAGGAAAACTTCTTCGTCTTTTTTTCCAAATGTCAATGGACCTAATTTTTCACTCATACCCCATTCGCAAACCATTTTTCTCGCCAAATCAGTGGCCCGCTCAATATCATTCCCAGCCCCGGTCGTCACGCTTTTAAAGATCAATTCCTCTGCCACACGCCCGCCAAACAGAATAGAGAGTGTATTGTACAAGAAGTCCTTCGAGTAACTATGTCGGTCATCGATGGGCAATTGCATCGTCATGCCCAAAGCCCGTCCCCGAGGGATAATGGTGACCTTATGAACCGGATCGGTTCCTGGTAAGAGTTTCGCCATCAAAGCGTGGCCAGCCTCATGAAACGCCGTCGTGCGCTTTTCTTCCTCAGTCAGAACCATGCTCTTACGTTCGACACCCATTAAGACCTTATCTTTGGCGTTTTCAAAATCTATCTGGTCAACAGTTTTTTTATCCAGGCGAGCAGCCCACAAGGCCGCTTCGTTAACCAGGTTTTCCAAATCAGCCCCTGAAAAACCTGGAGTCCCTCTGGCAATTTGCTCCAAATCCACATCTGACGAGACAGGGACTTTTTTAGTATGAACCTTGAGAATTTCCCCTCTCCCACGAACATCAGGACGATTCACGACAACTTGCCGATCAAACCGGCCTGGTCGTAACAAAGCAGGATCCAGCACATCAGGTCTATTGGTGGCCGCAATCAGGATCACGCCTTCCGTGGTATCAAACCCATCCATTTCAACTAATAATTGATTTAGCGTTTGCTCCCGTTCATCATGCCCTCCCCCAAGACCTGCGCCACGCAATCGGCCTACCGCATCAATTTCATCAATAAAAATGATACAGGGCGCATGCTTTTTCCCCTGCTCAAAGAGATCTCGAACCCGGGAAGCCCCAACTCCGACAAACATTTCTACAAAATCCGATCCACTAATGCTGAAAAACGGCACACCAGCCTCGCCAGCAATCGCTTTGGCTAACAAAGTTTTCCCCGTCCCTGGAGGCCCAACAATCAAGACTCCCTTAGGAATACGCCCACCTAATTTTTGGAATTTTGCAGGGTCTTTCAGAAAATCGATGATTTCCACCACTTCCTCTTTTGCCTCATCAACCCCCGCGACATCCGCAAACGTGATTTTTTTCTTCTCCTCGGTTAGGAGGCGGGCGCGGCTTTTCCCAAATGACAGAGCCCGGTTGCCGCCCATCTGCATTTGACGCATCAGGAAAAACCACAATCCCAAAAAGAGTACAAATGGTCCCCAGGAGAGCAGGAAGGTGATGTACCAGGGATTATCTTCAGGTGGTTTGGCTTCAATTTGTACGGATTTTTCCTGCAAAACCTTAACCAGGTCTGGATACTCAAC
>JBATLR010000060.1:0-2170 GCA_049289415.1 Nitrospirales bacterium | reverse complement strand
ATGTGGTCTCGATGCTGAGAAGAAAAGCGCCCCTCCCTCCTAAAATACATCGACTATCAACATACTCAAAGCCTACTCTTGCCATCAAAGCTGACAAAGCAGTATCTGAAAAAAGACAAATATGTCGAGGGGGATCCCAGCCGATCCAGGCATTACCAAACAGGGAGCGATCAAAACTTTTAAGATTTGGGATGGATAAAAAAAGATAACCGCCTGGGATCAATAAACGATAACTGCGCCGAATCGCTAGGTCAGGCATTGGCAAATGCTCAAGAACATCCCACATTGTAATCGCAGAAAAAAACTCGTCTGGCAAGGTTGTTTCGGTTATGTCTGATTCCTCTACATGAAATCCACGAACGGATCGAGCATAGTTGGCCGCTGATGGAATGATCTCTATTCCCGTGACATTCCATTTTCGCTGGTGTGCCGCAAATAAAAAATCACCGGTGGCACATCCAACGTCCAAAAGATGCCCCGGCTGTTTGATAAAGCTCTCTACAAATGTAATCAAAATGCGATGACTGGAAAGACTGCCAGGATCTTCCCCCAGTGGGTGTGCCTTTCGATAAGGTTCATAGTCCACAGGATAATAGGCCATCATCTCTGTAGGTGTTAATTCTGCGGCCAGATAGATGCTTTCGCATTTGGCGCATTGCACATAATCAAACATATCACCTGAGAGACGATCTGAAAGGGTGTGAAGAGGGATGAACTCTTTATGTTTACAACCTAGGCAGACAGGGTTGGCTAAAGCCATCGATTCCTTCCTGTTCTTGGATATCTGTGACGGAGAGATCACTGCACCTCCCGGCTGTACCTGAAAAACTTGTGTAACCCGTTAATTCCGACGTCGATACAGCGGAAATCAACTTTGTCCGGATTACGAGCGACTGATCGACGTCTCACAACTTTCGACCAGTTGTGAGGCGTCAATTAGTCGCCTGCCCTCAAGAACGCCTTTCCAAAAATGAGGTAACCTAAGCAAGCGTCCATTGATAGTTTCCCGGATGCTGAACCAGATCAGAACTGACCAAAGCAAGGATCGCTTGAAGCGGTTTTTCTTGCGATAGAAAATTACGGTGTTTCTCCCCAAATAGTGCCAACGGCGATGCGATTGAAAGCCCAACGTTTTGGATTCTTTATGCCAAACGTGTGCCTTTGGCTGATAGCCAAGAGAAAAACCGTGTTGACGTAAGGTGTAGCAAAAATCATAATCTTCCATATAGTTCTCAAAAATTGGGTCGAATCCTCCTAAGCATTCCATGACTTCGCGTTTGACAAGTAGAACACAGCCTGTTGCATAGTCCAAACCGATCGGCTGATCGTAATGTGGGCTATCCGGTTTTCCACGGCCTCGCATGATGATGGATGGGGGGAATGCACGCCAGCGAGAACCTGCTGCCCAAATTAACTCTGAGGGAGCATAATAGTAAATTTTTGGAACAGCCACATCCCAAGGTGTATCAAGTAAAGCCTCAATTACTTGGGTATCAACTACAGTGTCATTGTTCAGTAAAAAAAAGTGAGAGGCATTAGTTGCCAGCCCCCATTGGATGCCTGCATTGTAACCACCAGTGAATCCGCTATTTTGGGGAAGTCTCAGAAGGTCAATATAGGGAAATTCTTGGGAAATCAAAGCAACGGAATCGTCCTTAGAACCGTTATCAACAACCAAGATGCGTAGATGATAGTTGGATGCTGACGGGATGGATTCCAGGCACTCTATTGTATCCTTTGCGCGTTCCCAATTCACAATGATGACCAAAATGTTGGGAAGTGAGATAGAACCCTTGTCTGTTTCCGCTTGCATGAAATTTCTCAGATCTACGGTGTTATTTTTGTTCATGAAAGGGATTTTCGTTCGAATAATGCCATATAAATGGACGACAATTCGCTAGCCAGATGATACCAATAGTATTTTTTTACCTCTGCAATTCCGCGTTCGACTATCAGCGTACTCAGGTGTGAGTTGGTCAGAATTGAACATACTCCAACTGCCAGGGCATCCGCATCTCCCGGCTCCACCAGCACCCCGGCGGGCGGATTCCCCAGCAAATAGTGCCGATCCCCCACATCTGCGGTGACAAAGGGCACGCCCACGGCCCAACTTTCAAACAACTTCAAGGGCGACCGCCCTCGGGCCGGGCCGTCATCGTGGACAGGATCG
>JBATLR010000059.1:0-10840 GCA_049289415.1 Nitrospirales bacterium | reverse complement strand
GACTTTTGGTGCCTTGGAGCATGACGTGGAGGGTCATCATGGCTCTACTCTTCCCTTTGAGTCCTTTCTTTTTCGCTTCTGTCATTGCCTGCGCACTGTCAATAAAATCTCCATCCACTACATCGGTGAAACTCGCCGACACTTCAAGCATTTGGTCAATCTTGCTGTCCTTCACATTCACCTTGTAACCCTTTTTGGCCTGAGGTGAATGGAAGAGAAAGCTCCATTTCTCCGCGGTGCCGTCCATGTTCCCTGATAGGGTAATGATTTGGACCAGAGCCGCATCGGCGTGCCAATTGGTGGCGGACTCTTGTGCTTGCGCGAGCCCGGCCTTTGCGGTTTCCCCACCCGCAAAGGCCGGGGACGAACAAAGAGACAAGGCGATTAGGGTCAGAAGCGGGAACAGGATGCATTGTTTTGATTTCATAGGAGTTTCTCCTTCAAGGGCATTGCTGAGAACACCTTTAAGACCTTCTCGCCATTCACTCACACAGTTGCTTCGGTCGAGCGCTGCCCCAGTATCGCGTTGAAGCGAATGCACGTCGCTTCACAGGGCGCCCGATGGTGACCCTCTGCGATATCTAACATCGTTCCATCCTGAATCGGGACGCGAGCGTAGAAGTATGGGGCACCTTCATCGTCATTTGACTCAACCACTGTTGCAGGAGCGATGTGGGTACGCGCCACCATTCTTTCTTCCTTCCTGAACGGGAAGCGCCAGGGAATAGAGACACGTGAATCGGATTGGACCGTGAGGGAAAGGCAATGCTTGCTCGTGAAGAAAGCGGTGAGACCTACCGCGCCAAGCAGCAGGAAGAGGACCGAGAAGCCCCAAACAAACGCGGCAACATTGTTGCAAAAGGTCATAGCTAGGCTGCCTCTCAATTGAATCGTCCACTTGGCGGGGTCGCCACCGGCAGCTGTGAGGGGAGAGCATTCTGCAGGCGCCACGACCAGCGACAGCATTCGGGTCAGGCCCTGCGCTCCTTCCCTTCTTGCGGACCTGACTGGGTCATCCCGGATCCATGCACCGCTGCCCGGTATTGGGGAAGTCGAAAGGAGAAACAGGCCCCCTGCCCCACTGCGCTTTCACACCAAATCTGGCCCCCCACTTTCTCAATCAGTTCCTTCGCGACCGCCAAGCCGTACCCTGTTGAAGGCTCTCCAGCGGTAGGCTTGGGGGTAAGTTGAATACCGGGTTGGAAGAGTTTGGCCTGGTCCTCCAAATTCAGGCCGGGGCCTTCATCTCGGACCCGGCAAATCACCCAATCCTCTTGGGGCTCCACTTCGACCCAGATCCGCTTACCAGGTGGTGAGTACTTCACCGCGTTCGAAAATAAGTTATCCAGCGCGGCGGCCGTCGCCACACGATCCGTCCACACCGAAGGAACATCCGCAGGGGCAACCGAGAGACACTGAATCTGTTTTTGATCCGCAATGCGTTGATAAAAAATCCTGAACCGCTGGGCCATGATCGGCAGTTCCACCTTTTCGAAGCGCAGTGTCGCATCCCGTCCTGTCTCGGCATTCACCATTTGGCTAACGGTGTGCGTCATCAAGTGAGTGGCATGCTTCAACGCTTCCAACCCGGTGCGAACCTGGTCGTCCGGATGTTTCGCCAGCACTAGCAGAAGCAATTCGACTGTCCCCCCTACCACGGTGAGAAAGTTATTCAGTGCGTGCGCGGCAAAGTGGACAGCACTTTCACTGACGACCGGCAGTTTCTCCAGGTCATACAACACCTGCTCTAATTCCGCCCTGGCCTTTAGGATGCCCGACACAATCTGATTCTTGTCCTCCTGCATGAACTCTCCTCCCTGAGTTGGACATTGGGATCTCACCCGTGTCAACGAACCCAAACAATCTTGAGACTGACAACATTATCAGGACCATTAGGATTTCATGATGAATGCAATTCGACCTCTTGTGCATGACGATGATGAATCAACGTTGCCGCGAGGCTTTTCCACATTCGTTCTCCTACTCACATCTCAATACGCAACGACTGCACAGCTGAATCAATTTTTCTTCAACCAACGAATTAAGTCAAGAAAAAACAAGCGGTTGGCTACTCGGTTTTGGAAAAGAGAAAGCCCAAAAGATCCGATCCTCAATTCCTCCCCAATTTCGAGAGCTTCCCGTTTTGTGGGACACCCGGTTCGAATCCAGATTTGGCTGGATACTTCATGGCCAACCCTGCACGGCAGCAGTTGGTTGGCTTACCATTTATAAAGGACCGTCATTCCCTCTATGCACAGGCCCCTTACCATGCTTGGCTCTGGTTGCAAGTTGCATTGTCCATAGAGTCTTCCTAAGACTACATCGTCCACTGGATCTCTGGACAAACGACCTGAAGTGGAATTTCAAAAATCTTTACACACCATTATCCTTTCGATTACAGCGGAGTGGCCACATTCAAAATTTGCTACTCTGAAATCGTCGGAACATCCCGCTTTCTCCATGCCTGAATTGATCGATAGTAAAGTTTTCTATTTCAACGTAAGGAGAGGGTGCGATAAAAACAAAAGAAAAATTCTTCACCTTTCGAGAACTTTTACGACGAGAACACGAGCGGGTATGTATAGGCCTTTTGGCTCAAGGACCTGCAGGCTTCTAATTTGATACCTTGGTTCTCCTATGGAAATTGGCATCGTCGGTCTACCCAACGTCGGCAAATCTACAATTTTTAACGCGTTGACCTCTGGAAACGCGGCCGCATCAAACTATCCGTTTACGACCATCGAGCCGAACGTCGGTGTCGTGGCCGTTCCTGACGCGCGTCTTGGGCGCCTGACCGAGTTGGTTAAACCCAAGAAAACCGTGCCGACTTCCTGCCGTTTCGTCGATATCGCCGGTCTGGTTAAAGGCGCCTCTCAGGGCGAAGGGCTCGGTAATAAATTCCTTGCGAATATTCGGGAAGTCGACGCCATCCTCCACATGGTGCGACTCTTTCAGGATCCCGATGTGGTGCACACCATGGGCGGCGTGGACCATCGTCGTGATATCGAGGTGATTGAAACGGAATTAATGCTCGCGGACCTGGACAGTCTCACCAAACAGTACGACAAGGTCACGGCCAAGGCGAGGTCCGGGGATAAGGCTTCGAAAGAAGCCCTTGTGATACTCGATATTCTGAAGAACGGTCTCGAATCGGGTAAACCCGCGCGAGCGCTGGGACTCGAGCCGGAAGTCCTCAAGAACTTTTTCCTACTCACCACCCAGCCCGTGCTCTATGTCGGGAATACCGATGAGAATCCGGATCCGGCGATCCTTGCCGATTTTCAAGCATTTGCGAAGGAGCGCGGCTCGGAATCGGTCGTGATCTGTGGCAAACTCGAAAGCGAAATCGCCCAGCTTTCCGGCGAAGACCGCGAAATCTTCATGAAAGATCTGGGCATGGAGCAGAGCGGCTTAGAGAAGGTCGTCGTCGCCGCTTATAAAACACTCGGGCTTTGCTCGTTCCTCACCTCCGGAGTGCAGGAGGTCCGGGCCTGGACCATTCCCATCGGAGCCAAGGCGCCACAGGCCGCCGGCGTCATCCACACCGACTTCGAGAAGGGCTTTATCAAGGCTGACATTTACGCCTTCGCGGACATCGACAAATACAAGTCGGAAGCCGCCCTGCGCGAGAAGGGCCTGATCCGCTCGGAAGGCAAAGAATACGTCGTCAAAGACGGCGACGTCTGCCATTTCAAGTTCAACGTCTAGACCGGTTTTTCATTGCCGCCAAGTTGGCGCGCACTTTCGGATCCAACCGACAATGCATTTCCCCCTCCCAATAGCGACTTTTCCGTCTTTCCGCGTGCGGCGACAGGGCGCCTACCTTGACTCATGTTATTCTCGCTAGATGAAAAATCTTTCATGTCCGCTTCATATCGTCTTCATGTAGACAGTCTATGCTGTATTCATGAACAGTCGGTTGCTTCCAATAATTTTTCACTAAGGAGGATGTATCATGAAGCGGTTACACACAATCAGTCTATTGGGCGCCTCAGCGTTGTTATTGAGTTCGGTTGGATTGGCCATGAGTCATGATGGCAAAGACAAAGCGGCCGTGGCCAACCTGGCCACGGCGGTCACCATGGAAGAAGCCATTAAAACTGCGACGACTCAATTTCCAGGGAAGGTGCTTGAAGCCGAGCTGGAAAGTGAAGACGGGAAGGTGATGTATGAGGTCGAGATCGTCAACGCCGCCGGAGAGATCAGGGAATTTGAGATTGATGCCCAATCGGGAAAAATTCTGAGCTCTGAACTCGAGGACGAGGAAGGGCACGAGAAGGGCGCTTCTCACAAGGATTCTGAAAAATCCTAAGAGAACGGCAAGGCCCCATACGCAAGGGGGTATGGGGCCTTCTTTCGTTTCCCCACGCTGACGACACACAGGAGCAATTATGTTTGAGTTGCGATTACATCCCATGTTAGTTCATTTTCCCATCGCCTTACTCTTCACCAGTGTGCTATTTGATGCCGCAGGAGCCTGGTTCAAACGTGAGAACTTTCGTGACGGCGCCTTATGGCTTCTTATTCTCGGTCTTCTCGGAGGGGTGGCTGCCGCCATTGCCGGCGATTGGGCAGAGGAAGCTGCTGAAAAGGCCGGAATTGCCGAATCGATGATTGAGACTCACGAGTCGCTCGCCTTCGTGACCTTGGGTATTTTTGGTGTCCTCCTATTGGGTCGCCTGGTGTTGCGAAACCAATTTACCCGAAAGACCATGGTCCCGTACTTTTTGATTGCGGCGATCGGATTAGGCACACTAAGCGCCACGGGGCACTATGGGGGAGATTTGGTCTTCGAGCAGGGAGCAGGGGTTGCCCTTTCGCACAAAGCAGGACTCAATGTGCCGGAGAACACCCAACCTTACCGATTATAATTTTCAGTGGGAGACAGATGCGTATTCTCTTAGTGGAAGATGATTCAAGTGTGTCCGGGTTTATTGTAAAAGGCTTGCGGGAAGAGCAATATGCTGTGGATCTCGCCACAGACGGTGAGATGGGATTGGCCATGGCCGAGACCACGCGCTATGACGTGATCATTCTGGATATTATGCTCCCCAAAATGAACGGCATTGACGTCTGCCGGCGACTTCGAGCGAAACGCCACACAACCCCGATTCTTCTCTTGACCGCACGAGAGGCCATTGAAGATCGAGTGACCGGTCTTGATACGGGTGCAGATGATTATTTAACGAAACCGTTTGCCTTTGCCGAATTATTGGCGCGCATCAGAGCGCTTCTCCGTCGGGGCAGTGCCCAGCCAAGCCCTCGCCTCACGATCGCAGACCTGGAGCTGGATCCGGTGACCCACCGTGTTTCACGGGCAGGCCACACCATCATTCTGACCAACAAAGAATATTCACTTTTGGAATATCTCATGAGAAATACCGGACGGGTATTGACCCGGACAGCCATTACCGAACACGTGTGGGACATTCACTATGAGTCCGTGACCAATATTGTGGATGTGCACATTAAAACATTGCGCAGCAAAATGGATCGGGACTTTTCTCCACAGCTGATCCATACTGTGCGGGGGATCGGCTATGTCTTAAAAATCCCGGAGGCCTAAAGCATGCAGGCTTTTCGCACTCGCATACGTCGTGTTGCCTTAGGTTTTATTGTGATCCTCCTAGGCCTCTTTAGCCTGCTCCTGTACCTGGGACTATCTACAATTTTGCACCGCCATATCGATGGAGAACTGATGGCACTCGCACAGGAGGAAAGCCTCCGCGTGGACCTGGCAACGGACCATGTTCGTGTGTCTCCTCACCGGAAACATGAAGAAGGCGAATTAGAAGAATTTGATGACGAAGATGAGTTACAGCAGGCTATCCGCTACAGCGCTATTCTGGATCCCGCCGGCCGTATTCTTTGGAGTGGGCAGAGTACAGAGAATCGCCTTCCTGTGACATCCCAACTTATCATGAAGGTCCTCAATGGAGAAACCGTTTTTGAAACCTTTCACAAGCCGGATCATCCGCCCATTCGCCGTATCTCAATTCCTCTCGTCATCGAAGACCACGGGCGATTCATTTTACAAACGGAAAAATCCTTGCAATTTGTTCAAGAAACCCTTCAGTGGTTGGCGTGGCTACTCTGTGGCACCTCCGCGATCTCCCTCCTGTTTGCCTTATGGGGAAGCGGACGATTGGCCGATGAAGCCCTGTCTCCCGTCAAGGCATTGAGTCAGACGGCGGAAACCGTGTCCGGGCAGACGCTTTCCACTCGTCTCACACTCAGCTCGCCCTACGCCGAATTTCAACGCCTCGCCCACACCTTTAACGGCATGTTGGACCGCTTACAGCAGGTCTTTGAAGGACAACGTCGCTTCGTGGCCGATGCAGCCCATGAACTGAAAACCCCGTTAACGGCGATGAAAGGCAATTTTGAGGTCAGCTTGCAACGGGCACGGTCGGCAGAGGAATACCGGGAGACCATTCTCTCCAACCTGGCTGAAGTCGACCGACTCACCGCCATGACCAAATCCCTCCTTACCCTGGCACAATTCGCCGGCGACCGACCCCCGCTCGTCTTGCAAACCCTTGACCTCCCGCCTCTTGTCAAAGAAATCGTCAGCGAGTTGTCCGTGTTAGCTCACGAAGCCGGTATCCATCTGCAGACGGAGTTTGAACCTGTTCCTCCTCTCATGGGAGATGCCTCACAGCTCAAACAAGCCCTGATCAATCTTCTGGATAATGCGCTCCGGCATACGCCTGCAGATGGAACCATCACCGTTCGGGTCGGGTCTCAGGATAGATCTATCCGGTTATCTGTGGAGGACACCGGACCGGGAATTGATTCCCAACATCTCCCTCACCTTTTTGGGCGATTCTATCGAATCGATCAGGCACGGGATCGCCAATCAGGAGGAACAGGTCTGGGATTGGCGATCGTCAAGGAGATTATCGAAGCCCACGGAGGAACTATTCATGCGCAGAGTCAAATAGGAAACGGCACCACATTCACGATCACACTCCCAACCGGGGAAGAACCCCCGCTAACAGGAACACCATGATAGTATTTTACTACAGGAGATTTTTTGTCCAATTAGGCCATTCATGAAGAATCTGAATCACAGACACTGGAGATGGCTCCCTGTTCTCTGTCTTATCGGGCTGTTCCCGTTTGGATGTTCCGACACCCAGCCACCAACTGGCAGCCTACCGGACACAGACGTGACGGCTTCCCCTCCCGATCTCGCTCCCCCTCCGGGACAACCCTTCCACGTGGACCATGTTCCTGAGCAAGCGCGTCAACGTATCCGAATTGAAGAAGTCAAAGAACGCCTGACCCCACATTCAGTTTCGGCTCCGGGAAATGTCGCCCTCGATCTCGCGCACGTGGCAAAAGTTTCCTCTCGCATCCCCGGGCAAGTGGATAAGGTTATGGTGCAATTAGGGGATCGGGTTAAAAAAGATCAGCCGCTCGCGGCCGTGGAAAGCATGCGGTTGGATGAATTAGTCCAGGAATACCTGGTGGCCAAATCCAAAGTGGATGTGGCCTCTAGCAACTTTAGGCGAACCAAACAACTCCTGGCTGAAAACATTATTTCTCAACGACGGTTTCTGGAAGACCGTGGACAGCAGATCGAAGCCCAGGCCGTCTATCAGCACGTTCGGGAAAAGCTCCTGAACATGGGACTCAGCCAACAAGAACTCCAGCAACTGGAGCATGGCAGTCATCTGGAAGGGCACAAATATTTACTACGGGCCCCACTCAGCGGAACGGTGGTGAGCCAACAGATCGTGCTGGGCCAGGGCGTAGCGGCAGGAGACGAGTTCTTTGAAATTGTGGATACCAGTCGCGTGTGGGTGTTTGCCAACTTGCCCATCGAACAAGCCCGTCGTTTCCGGGAAGGCGATGAAGGCCAGGTCCTTCCCCGTGGGGGAGAGCCCATCACCGCCCAACTCACCTATATCGCCCCGGTCGCGGATGCCACCACTCGAACGATCCGCGTGCGGTTCGACGTCGAAAACCCGAAGGGCCGACTCAAACCCAATGAATATGTAGAAGTAAGGTTGATCGATCAACAACTTCCCGCGTTATCCATACCGTTATCGGCCTTAACGATGTTGGATGGGGTACGCGGCGTGTTCGTTCAACGGGACAACGGATACGATTTCGTGTTTGTCGAGACCGGCCGGGAAGGCGGCGGACTTGTGGAAATCAAACGGGGCTTGAAGTTAGGAGAACACGTGGTCACGGAAGGCGTCTTCGACCTGAAAAACGCCATTATGAAGACCTCCATCCAGGGTGAATGAGCCGTAAAAAGAAAACAGTTAATGGTAAGGAGCATCCACCTGAACATTTCACTTGTCCCTTTTCACACTATTGAGTCCCGTTAATGGAGCGTCTTCTTACACTCTCGCTTCGGTATCGGTTTTTTACCGTCGTTGCCCTTCTTCTGGTGATCGCCTCCGGAGTATGGTCGCTGACCAATCTCACGATCGACGCCGTCCCCGACCTCACCCCTGTCCAGGTGCAGATTCTCACCCGTTCCCCCGCGCTCGGTCCGATTGAGGTGGAACAATTCATCACATTTCCCATTGAAACCGCACTCAGTGGCATACCGGGATTACAGGAAGTGCGCTCGGTCTCCCGTTATGGCTTATCGGCCGTAACGGCGATCTTTGAAGAACACCTCGACCTCTATTTTGTGCGACAACTCGTGAACGAGCGACTGACGTTAGCCACCGAGCGGATTCCCGCCGCCTATGGACGACCGAAAATGGGCCCCTTATCAACCGGCCTGGGAGAAGTCTACCAATTCACACTCACAGGCCAGGGCCATAGTCCCATGTTCTTGAGAACCCTTCTGGAATGGGATATTGGCAGGCGGCTTCGGGCTGTTCCCGGTGTGGTGGAAGTGAATATTTGGGGAGGAGAAACCAAACAATTTCAGGTGGTCGTCGATCCCAGTAAGCTCCTCGCATTCAATCTCACCTTAAAAACTGTGTTTGATGCCCTGGCGCAGAATAACGCCCTCGCCGGAGGCGGGTACATTGAACATGAGCGGGAACAATATCTCATTAAGGGAGAAGCGATGGCTTCGACGATTACCGATTTAGGGCAAATTGTCGTAAGTCATGGGCCGGGTGGCGTTCCCATTTTCATTAGAGATCTTGGAGAAGTCAAAGAAGGCGCCGCCTTGCGGATTGGCGCGGCCACACGGATGGGAGAGGGGGAAACCGTCATCGGGATGGTTCAAATGCTCGCAGGCGCCAATGCCCAGCAAGTGGTCAAACGTGTGAAAGAACGCGTCCAGGAAATTCAAGCCACCCTTCCACCGGGAGTGGTGATTGAACCCTATTATGACCGGACCCTTTTCGTCTCAAAAGTCATCAACACCGTCAAAAATAATTTACTCGAAGGGGGTCTGCTGGTCATCGCGATTCTCTTTTCATTTTTAGGCGATATTCGTGCCGGATGTATTGTGGCGTTGGCCATTCCTCTTTCCATGCTGATGGCTTTCACCGGCATGTATCACGCCGGCATCTCCGGCAACCTGATGAGCCTCGGAGCCATCGACTTTGGACTGCTCGTGGATGGATCGGTCGTCATGATCGATAACATTCTGCGACGGCTCGGAAACGTCACCCGACAATCGAAGGAAGAGAAGTTGGCGACGATTCAGGAAGCCGCGCGGGAAGTGTTGCGGCCTATTGTGTTTGCAGTCGGCATCATCATCGTTGTGTATCTTCCTATTTTGTCGTTGATCGGGTTAGAAGGCAAAATGTTTCGACCGATGGCCATGACCGTCATTTTTGCTCTGGCCGCCTCACTGCTCTTTGCGGTAGGAGGCGTGCCTGTGCTGTCATATTGGTTTGCCCGCGCCCGGCCGAACCATGAAGAAACCTGGCTCATTCGGCGTTTGCGCCGGCTCTATCGCCCATGGTTAGCGGTCTCTTTGAACCGGCCGGCGCTGGTGGTCATCCCTGGCATCCTCCTATTTATTCTCAGTCTGGTAATCGGATCCCGCTTAGGGATCGAGTTTGTTCCTCGATTAGAGGAAGGCGATATGGCCATTCAAGTCTGGCGGCTCCCAAGCGTCTCCCTGACCGAATCCGTGGAAACCGCCTTGGGCGTGGAACGGGCGTTACGCCAATTTCCCGAGGTCGTCCAGGTGGTGACCAGAACGGGAAGTCCGGAAGTGGCCACCGACGTGATGGGCATTGATATGTCTGATGTCTTTGTCATCCTGAAACCTCGAAATGAATGGACCACGACCACTTCAAAAGAGATGTTGATCGAAAAATTTAAAACCGCCGTTCTGGCAGCAGTTCCCGGAGTGGGACTCAGTTTCACCCAGCCGATTGAGATGCGATTCAATGAACTTATTGCCGGGACCCGATCCGATCTGGCCATCAAAATTTTCGGAGAGGATCTTGAGGTCTTACGCCATCAGGGTGATAGGGTGGCACGTGCACTCGAACAGGTGCCCGGCGCGGCCGATGTGAAAGTGGAACAGGTCACCGGTGTCCCCAGGATTCGGATCATCGTCGACCGTGACCAAATCGGGCGATACGGGCTGAGCGCCAGAGACGTGTTAGGTATCATTGAATCCGTCCGGGTCGGCCAAACTGTCGGGACCGTCTTTCAGGGGCAACGCCGCTTTGATCTGATTGTCCGCCTCTCTGATGAGACATCGGCCGGGCCCATAGCTCTTGGTAACATCCTGATCCCCACCGCGCATGGTGAACTGGTTCCCTTGTCCCGCGTCGCGACTATTGAAGTCGATGAAGGCCCTGCGCAAGTCAGTCGAGAAAATATTCAACGCCGTCTGGTGGTCGAAGCCAATATCCGCGGTAGGGACCTTGGCTCATTTGTCACCGAAGCCCAACAG
>JBATLR010000058.1:0-3505 GCA_049289415.1 Nitrospirales bacterium | reverse complement strand
GGAGATTTTAGCCTTAATGGAACCGAAGGCAGAGGGCGTCGTCCATTCACCTGACATGATGGTTGGGCCCGGAGACATAGGAGACCTCTATTTCCTTCTAAAGCGAAGGTGTAAAATTTTTGCGGTCTCAAGGACGAGTTGATCCTGGTTGAGTTTGAAGGCATCCACCAGCTCCAGGCGGGAATGAGCCTCTGCATCATCCGGTCGCAAGCCAATGGCTCGGCGAAGAGCGTTGATGGCATTCGTGGGTTGACCCTGTGCCATGTAGGTCAGACCTAAATCGGAAAAGGCCTCTGCATCATCGGGATTCAATCTTGTAGCTGTCCTGAATGCCTGCTGAGCCTCTTGAAATTTTTGTTGAGCCAATCGTGACCGTCCCAGCCAGTATTCTGTCTGGCTATTCCCGCTCTCTAACTGTGCGGCTCTTTCAAGCATTTCTTCAGCCTGTTTCCATTGGTGTTGATCCAGGTAGACGGCTCCCATACCCTGAAACGCACCGGCGAGATCGGGATCCAGTTGAATCGCGGCCCGATATTCCTCAATGGCGCCGTTCGGATCGCCCTGCTGGTTGAGTATTTCCGCCAATTGGAGGTGAGTGGCGGGGGAATGAACCTGGAATGCGGCTTCTGCTCGGAGCAGTTCACGCCTCCTCCGGAGACCGGCTTCCACACATTCGTTCGTGACCGGTGCGTGGGCGGTGCAGGTCTCTGAAGATGATGAGGTTGCAGGAACAATTTGCAGGACTTCCGGCCAAAGAGAAGGGGGTGGGCTTACGATCCATACCACCAGAAAAATCAGGAGGATGAATTGATAGCACTTGGAGGCCCGAGAGAGGAAACATGGATGCATGTTCCAAATCATTTAGAAATGAAGGACAAAGGTCTTGTTACTCTGAGATGGATGCACTGAATGAGAAAAAAGTGAGCTGATTTTTGGACAAATGGGCCTTCTAGCTATCTATTCTGTCCATTCTTCTCTGTCCCTAATCATTGATAAGGTACGAGGCTTCTTAACGTGACGCATGTATAAGATTGTCTCACGCTACATAATACGTGAGAAGCCGTCTAACATTGATGTTGATTTTGGGAACCCGTCCACCAACCGTTGTCATATCGCGAAGACTCTCGCCAAATTGTACCTTTTTTAGAGAATTGTGTTAAATTTTGGTACGAATTTTTTATCTCAGGAAATTTTAAAACATGCCTCGGAAAAAATCATCAAATAAAACCGTCCACTCAGAATTTCCGAAAGCTCGAACCGGCATTCAAGGCCTGGATGACATCACGGCGGGCGGGCTTCCCAGGGGACGAACCACGTTGGTCTGCGGAAGCCCTGGCTGTGGAAAAACCCTTCTGGGCATGGAATTTCTTGTTCGCGGCGCCGTCCAAATGGGCGAACCCGGTGTGATGCTGGCATTCGAGGAAACGGCCGAGGAATTGACCCAAAACGTCCGGTCCCTGGGCTTTGATCTGGATGGTTTAATTAAGGATAACAAATTAATTTTGGATACGATTCCCATTGAAGCCACCGAATTCGAAGAGAGCGGGGAATACGATCTCGAAGGATTGTTTGTGCGCCTGGGCGAGTCTATTGACGCCATCGGCGCGAAACGTATTGTGTTGGACACCATCGAGGTCCTCTTCGGCGGATTATCTAATCAAGGCATTATCCGCTCCGAGTTGCGGCGTTTGTTTCAATGGCTGAAAGACAGAAATATGACCTCCATTGTCACCGGCGAACGGGGAGAGGGGGCCTTAACCCGTCAAGGGCTCGAGGAATATGTATCCGACTGCGTCATTCTGCTGGATCATCGGGTGAGCGACCAGATGTCCACCCGCCGATTGCGGGTGGTCAAATACCGGGGAAGTATGCATGGAACCAATGAATTTCCCTTTCTCATTGGACAACATGGGCTGTCCGTGTTGCCCATCACGTCCTTAGTCCTTGAACACAAAGTTTCAAACGAAAAAATTTCGACCGGCGTTCCACAGTTGAATGAGATGTTCGGCGGAGAGGGTGTGTTTCGGGGTTCGACGGTTCTGGTGACAGGAGGAGTTGGGACGGGGAAAACGAGCTTGGCTTCGCATTTTGCTGATGCCGCCTGTCGTGAGGGAGAAAAATCCTTGTATTTTGCCTTTGAAGAATCCAGTCCTCAGATCATCCGGAACATGAAATCGATCGGACTCTCACTGGAGAAATGGGTGAACAAGGGCTTGTTGCACATTGAAGCGTCCCGTCCAACCCTATTCGGATTGGAATCCCATCTTGTGAATTTTTACAATGCGGTGCACACGCATCACCCGGCGTTGGTGATCATGGATCCGATTAATGATTTTCTGTCCATTGGTTCAACTCGCGAGGTCAAGGCGTTATTTTTACGGATGGTGGATTTTCTGAAATCCCACCAAATCACCTTGGTTTGCACAGGCCTCAGCGCGCCTTCGGAATCTGCTCAGGAGGCGGAGATCGGCGTTTCCTCACTGGCCGACACCTGGATTCTCCTGACCAACCGGGAATTTGATGGTGAACACCAGCGGCAACTGTACATTTTGAAATCCCGAGGTATGTCGCATTCTCATCAGGTTCGGGGATATACGATGAGCCATCGTGGCTGGCATCTAAAAGAGGTGTTGGGAGATCACCGTTAGGACCATGAATCGAATCGGTTCACCATGCCCATTGAATCATGCGGTTGGGGGAAATCCGTTTGCACAGCAACAAAAGACAGCAGGAAGAATATTTTAAAGAATTTGTGGTGTGTCAGCCTGATGAATAGCTGAATCGAGAAGGGTCTTCCATCTATGAGGAATACGAAACAAGGCACAACGAAACCCCAGGGTCATGGGGCAAAGAATTCTCCTTACCACTTAACCCTCTATGTTGCGGGACATTCTCCCAAATCGCGTCTTGCCATGAGTAATTTGAAACAATTGTGCCACACCCATCTGTCCTCGAAATATACGGTGGAAATTGTGGATCTTCTCCAGGAGCCCAAGAGGGCCAGACTTGACCACATTTTGGCCATTCCGACATTGGTCAAAAAATTGCCGCCACCCTTAAAAAAAATCATTGGGGATTTATCGAACACAGAAAAAGTATTGGTGGGGCTCGATCTGTCTGACGAGTCAGGTGAAGTGATTATGTCAAGCGCAATGGAGCCACCATCATGAAACCTCGCAGGCCATCAACCACCGGGCAAGTAGTTCCTGCCGGGGAAGATGCCGGAATTTGTCTTCGGCTGTATGTAACCGGCGTGACCAGCCTGTCCCTCCGTGCCATGGCGAATATCAAATCCATTTGCCGGGACTATCTTGAAGACCTGAATCCTGACCTACAAATTATCGACTTGTATCGTAATCCTTCTTCCGCCCGGGCCAATCAAATCTTTGCCGCTCCGACCCTCATCAAAGAATTTCCTCTTCCCAGTTGCCGGATCATCGGGGACCTTTCAAAAAAGGACCGTGTGCTGCGTTCTCTGGGATTGTCACCACCCCCTCCTCTGACC
>JBATLR010000057.1:0-1901 GCA_049289415.1 Nitrospirales bacterium | reverse complement strand
TGCCGGTGATGATTATCAGACGGAAACGGACCGTATTCACCATGAATCCTTTACCGTCAATGGATGTCATCGCTTCCCCGAACAATGCCATGCGTGCTCCGGTCATCAATTAACCCATTTCGTTTCTGCCTTTTCTTTCAAACCCCATGGCCTTTTCCCGATTGTCCCATCAAGAGGACTGAACAACGTCAGGCTCAGAACCAGTCATCAGTCAATTAATTCCTAAGCCCAAAATTCCCGGTACCCAATCACCGGCTTCCAAGTCATAGGATATTCCCCTCTGTACCGGTCAGGCACACGATTTGAGAGCGGAGGGCCTTGATGCATTCGGTTTTGGCTCATCCATATAAGGAGCCAAGGCCTGACGAACTTTTGTCCTGGCGCGATGTAACAGCACACGCTGATTGGATTCGGAGACGCCCAGCATCCGGCAGATGTCCTCAGATGTACCCCCCTCTACATCCCGCAGCAGGATCACTTGTCGTTGCATGGCCGGAAGGGTGCGAATGACGGCATACATCCGCTCGACCATTTCCTTATTCAACAGCTTCCCTTCGGGTGACGCTTCCGTTTGAGAAAAAATGATTCCGGAATAATTTCCAGGGGCCCCCTCTCCTCCAGGGGCAGCGGGCAGTTCATCCACCATGTCGTTTCCTCCTTGATCGGCATCGGATGCCTTTTGGGGAAATTCCACGTACCGGCTTTCCCGCACCCCTTGCGTTTTGGCCCGATTGACCAGAATGCGAAAGATCCACGTTTTTAACGACGAGCGCCCCTCAAAACGATGAATGCCTTCCAGCACCGCCATCCAGGTATCTTGCACGACTTCTTCGGCCACAGCCTCACTATGCACGAAGGTCAAGGCGACCCGGCGTAATGGCGAATGATAGCGTTCGACCAATTCCTTAAACGCGGTTTCTTCGCCGCGTCGAACGCGTTCCACCAAGGCCGCTTCTGCAGGGTCGTCTTCCGCGTGACCTTCGTGACGGTCGTGGCCTTTGAATACCCGGAGTGCCGGGGTCGCGGCTTTTCTGAGCCGACCTGACGCGGGTGCACTGAACAGACCATCCATCGATTCTGCTGTGATTGTACTCATGGAACACTCCTCCATCGAAACCATTTAGGTAAATAAGATCTGCTGAATGAATGACGGACAATTTTTGATGCCACAGCCTTGGGTGATGAGCCGCCGAATCATGCGGACTCCATCCTCTCCCACAAAACTCACCGCTGAACAATCAAGCACCACCTTGTTGCCTTGTGCCAACAGTTCCTGACATTCGGTTTCGACCACGTTGATCCATTCCGATACGATTCGTCCTTCGATTTCCACAGTCGTCGTTCCGTCCTGTGTTGCTTTGACCGTGAGTCGAATCATGGGTCAGGGTTTCCTGTTGCTGGATGTGAACTGTTCCATGCGTGGAAGCTATTGAAAAAAGCCGCCAACTGCGTTCCCTGCCTTCGCCGGAGCGGCTTCGCGCAGGCAGGTCGCCAGTTTTCCTTGCTCACGTACTAGAAGTACGCTCCGCGCGAAAAACTGACTGCGGCCTTGCTGGACGAACTTTTTTGAACAGCTCCGCTACCTCAGACATCTCAAACGCTTATGAGCTTTTTTGCTCTTGAAAATAATTGTTATTCAACGTTCTCGTGAAGGGTATTGAGCAACCATCGGGCCAAAAAAAACCGGCCACTTAGACAGTATCCAAGTGGCCGGTTTCAATGAGGTTTTTTATTATTTGCTTGGTGAAGGCCCGGGCAGTATTCCCAATATTTTTCCCAATATTTCGTGAGAGTCACAACATATTGGGAATCGCTCCTACTTTTTTCTTGTAATTTTCAGCTTCTTCATTCGGGCTTCCAAGGTGGTGGGTTTCAATCCCAGCAGCTCCGCGGCCCCGTCC
>JBATLR010000056.1:0-3048 GCA_049289415.1 Nitrospirales bacterium | reverse complement strand
CCCCATCCTCACCAATGGAAGTTCCCGCAAGGGATCCAGGGCCATACCCATCTTGGGATAAGGTGTCGAGAACCAACGCATTTTGATTCAAAGAGGTGCCTTGCTGTAACAATCCATCAGTGCCGGCACCTCCTTCCGTAATGCTCGTCCCAAAATCAAACGTTATGGGTTGGGCCGGTGTAGCTTTATCAAAATCAATCCCGTCTCCTGCTGTATTAAAATATGTGACAGCGCTTTCAGAATCTAAAAAACCGTCCGCTGTATAGGTTAAAGTTCCTTCTGCCACCAAAGCATTATTCGTATTGCTATCGTAGTTGGTGGAGGGAACAAGGGTAGTCGTGTCAACTCCATTCGTTCCGCCTTGAGCCAACACACTATACTTCCATACATTGTCCGCCGTTTGGGCAAAATATATTTGCAAATCATGCCCGATCCCTAATGAGTCAAAGACCCGGACAGAGGTATTACCTGGGAATAACCCCTTATTGGTTATGGGATCGAGCACCTGTGGGGTGGTGTAGGTATTGACTGGAGCATCGGCAGCCAGACGGCCAGACATCGCAATATCGGATGTGAGTTTTCCAGGTTGAGTACTGGTGGTCAAACTGATGTTGCCAATACTCCCGCTTAGAAGCCCCGTATCATCCGCTTGGTCACCCTGTAATCTCAGACCAGCCGGGTTCACCAGGTTTCCTTGCGCATCGGCACTAAACTGCCCGGCACGGGAGTAGAAAATATTTCCGCTTGCATCACTTACCCGAAAAAACCCGTCACCATCAATGGCCAGGTCCAGGGCATTGGACGTCGTCTGAAGCGATCCTTGCGTAAAGCTCGGGTCGATCCCCAACACCCGCACGCCACGACCTTCCACTAAAGCCGTACTGGTCCCTCCACCGCCGATGGTTGCGCCAAATAGATCGCCAAATGAGACCGACCGGCTCTTATAGCCGATCGTTTGCGCATTAGCGATATTGTTTCCAATTTCACTGAGCGCTCGGCTGGTCGCGTTGATTCCACTTGTCGCGGCAAAAAATGCTGAGGTAATTCCCATTGGCGTGTACTCCTTGTTTCTCGATTGACCAATCTGATGATGTGTTCCCTACAACCGTCCACTTCAAAGAATTGAAAGAATGTCCTCTGTGTGTAAGCTTTTTCCACTTTGCAGGACGACCGGACTCTCCGCCCCAAAGGCAATCGTCATGACGCGTTCACGAGCGAACGTGAAATTCGGGACAGGCTGTTTATTCACGTCTTCGGCTTTCACAATGAACTGGTAGACGCCTTCCGGCACCCGGTCCCCCGAATCATTCAACCCATCCCATTGAACCTGATTGGCCCCGGCCTTTTGAACATCTGTGGACTCCAATGTCCGGACCACGTGCTGGTCCGAGTCCAACACCTTGATGGTGACCGACCTGGCCTCTCCGCTTAAGGCATAGCCCAGCGTGGGCTGTTCCTCCCCGGCAATACTGACGGTATCACCCTGCGCAACCACCGTCCGTCCAATCAAATTCACCAGATCTAATTGTGTCCGTTGGGTATCCTGGCCAATCAATTTTTCCAAGAGTTTATTGGTACTCGTGGCCTGCTCCAATGTGGTGAACTGCGCTAACTGCGCCACAAAATCCTCATTTTGGACCGGATTGGTGGGATCCTGGCTTTGCAACTGCGTGACGAGCAAGCGAAGAAAGACATCCGAACCAAGTGCCGAAACCGCCGCTTGCACATTGGCACCGCCTGTCGCCGTGGCATTTGTTCCTGGTTGTGTCGGCGTAACTTCCATAATTTCGGGCTCCTATTTTTTCCAACCTTCTTTACACGAGGGCATCATGGCATCTTCTTTACGCCACCAAGTAGAATCCCTGTTCCTCAGCCCGCCCGGCCCTATAGGAGAGCGATCCTGGTGTCTGATGGAGGGACGTCGTACCCCATTGGCTCGTCTGCGTTCCCGCCCCATCCGAACGTGTGTCTGACTCCTGCCCACTCTGGTGATCGCGGACTTCCGCGGAAAATTCCTGCAACTCCATCTCGCCCTGGGTCAGTTGCTCTTCCAATTGTGGAACAAATTGGACCGCCAGATTTTTCAAAGTGGCTTGATCCATCAACAAGCTGGCATAGACCTGCCGGTGCTGCACGCCCACATCAATCTGCACTCGATTGGTTTCGGAAAGTTGCACCTCCATTTGGAGGCGTTGAAGCGCGGGGCCGGGAAGATCCGGGACACGCTCTTCCGCCATCCGTGCAGTCGATCCAGGTGAGGAAGAGGACGAGGACTGCTGAAAGCCCGACTGAGAATGGGTTGGATTGCCCATGCCATTATTGAGCCCCTGCCCGGCATTGGGATCGACTCCCTCGGCTTTTCCTGTTGCCTCAAGACCATCTCTTGAACGATCGCCTGACAATGCCACATTGGCATCGGCAAGAAGGTCCAGGGGAATCCCGATCGAGGATTCCTTCCCGTTTGCGGGCGATTCACTCAGAACGGACGAAACCCCGCTCACATATTTCAATCGGTTCTGACTCAATTGAGCCGCATCGGCAATACCTGCGGGCGCTTCTTCAAAAGGTTCTAGAACCGGGAACGCCTGATTGACTGGAGTGTTCGCAAGCTTGACTGACTCCTGCTGAGGCCCTATCGGTGATGGAGGATTTTGCAACAAACGAGGCCCGGTATCCTGAACAGGGCTCAAGACGCGGTCCACTGTATTCAGCTGATTCGCGTCAGATTCTGTTACCGCCTTCCCAGCAACCGCTGCGAGGGCATTTTGGAGAACCCGTTCTGAATCGACCTTGGTAACGAGAGGAGCCGCACTCTGATCGGCGAGCGTGCTCCCCACCACTGCTGTCTGACTTGAAAGGGCGCCCGCCAAGAGGGGCAAGCCTGCCTGACTGCCGAATACCGCAGGTTGTCCTATCTCTCCTCCGGGTTTTCCTTGGAGGAATGCCAGGGGCGCCACGACCGCACCGGCCACTGACCCATCCTGAGATCCATTCCCGGGCAAGAATCCGAACAGCGCCGTTTGGCTCTCAATCTGGCCCCCTGTGCTG
>JBATLR010000055.1:0-1670 GCA_049289415.1 Nitrospirales bacterium | reverse complement strand
ACATCGCCTCCTTGCTTGGCGAGATTGCTATTAATGACCGGTTGGGTGGGATCCTGGCTTCGAGATAATCGCCGGGTTGCGGAAAACAGGGCAGCATCGTCGGTGTAATAGACGTTGCTCTCCCCGCTGACCTTCCATTCGGCAAACGACGGAGACGCAAGAAATAGAATTAGGATGACAAGAGATAAGAATAGCGGCAGGTGAGTAGTCTCTCCTGTGTCGGTACGTCTCAAGAACATTAGTCGTTGGGTCCGCAGTTGTCGCCGGACATCCATCCTCCTTGCGTCATTCCTGGGTGTCTGGGATCCGTATTTATCCGAAAGTACGCACAAATAGATTCCTGATTGAACAGGTCGGGAAGGACTAGTGTGGAAAGATTTCCGACTTAACATTTCAGGAATGGCGGGGTTGAGGGATCCCTCCTTGCAGGGAGAAGTAGAAAACCGCGTGACATGTTCCAAGAAAAGCCCCTGCTCATTCTTCATCAGACATTGTCTGAGCCGCCAAGTTGAAGTTGTTACCATTCAGGACCAACACCCCATCGGCCTCAGAATGTTGGGAAGGACGCCAGGGTTTTTAACGTATCTATTCATGCCGAGGCAATCACAATCCCACCGTTCATCCACGGAACTTCTTTGCGGAAGAGGGTCGGACCTGAGGGTCGTGAGTCGAAAAGGGTGAGAAGTGTCTGCTATAGTTTTGTGCCAAGAAACCGGAGCAGGCAGAAAGCTGATGGACGACCACCAAATTGCACGCATGATTGTGGCGGCTGAGCCGGCCGTGCTTCTGGACTCTTTGGGCTCGGTAATCTTCAGAAAGTTTCTGGTATGACAAACGGCGGCCAACATCAAAGACGACCAGGTGGAAGAACGATCACAGCCCTCCCGTGCAGGCAAATCGAAATCTGCAGGCGCATGCTTTGAGCAGTGCGCTCTGTGATGAAAACGCTGAATCCGAGATTCGGGAATGCCATTCATGTTGAAAAAGAAAGGGTGTGACGAATGCGAGGTCTCATGAGGCTTTTTGTTTTGTTGTCGTTTCCGGTCTTTTTCGGGTGCTCCAGTATTTCTGTCAGTTCTGATTATAGAGAGTCGACGGACTTTAGTGAGCTGAAGACATTTTCCTGGATGCTGAAAACGCCGGAAGGGGACATTGATCTTGGTGGGGCCAATCAATTGGCCCGGGAAAGGATTCAGGACGCGGTAGCAGCCGAACTTGCGAATAAGGGATACATTGAAATCATCGATGGAAATTCAGACTTCCATGTGACCTATTATGTTGGTAAAGAAGAGCGAATTCAGGTCGAAACTATGCGAGGCCCGCTCATGAGGCCGTACTGGGGGATGGGTATGGGCTATGCAGAAGTTTATCAATACGAGGAAGGGACGCTCATCATTGATCTGCTTGATTCGAAGCCGCCGCAGCATATCATCTGGCGTGGGGTTGCTAAGGGCGTGGTGGATTGGCAAGGAACCACAGGGGGACAAACCGGACTCATTAATGAGGCCGTCCAGAAAGTTCTGGCACAATTCCCCCCCAAACGTTCCTGATGCGTCACGGTCGGTTGTGTGGAGTCTGGTTGTCCAAGGGATCTCTTAGGGACTTTTCTTGATCATAAAGGACATTGACTCAAGTAACCGGAAAGCTCTTTCCTTGGCATGGGGGTGAAT
>JBATLR010000054.1:0-13565 GCA_049289415.1 Nitrospirales bacterium | reverse complement strand
TTGAGAAGTATCTGGTGCCGAGCCGGGAGTTGTTGGCGGTGCTGCAGTTGTGGCGGGCGAGCCAACAGATCATCTTCCGGTATGACGTGATTCCGGGGCCGAAAGTGTTTGAAACCCAAATCCATGGACGGAAGTTTGAGATGTACAACGACACGGTGTTGGGCTTCAACAAGTCGGGCAAGGAAGCGGTGCGGCAGCAAGTGGAAGAGCCGATTTACATCCGCCCGGCGGAGCGGGTGAACTGGCTGTAGGTTCCATGGTTATTCATGCAGTGGGAGACAACCGGAATCTTCAATTTTCGGTGAGGCTGGAGGCCGGCTGGCGACTGAAAAATAAGTAACAGGGAACAATCGCCACCCGGTCTCTCCCCTGTTCAGGGGAGAAGCCGGAAAGGAGGAATATTATGAATTGTCGGCGTTGTGCCGGTCTCATGCATTGGTTAAACATGGGGGATCACCTGAATGATTCGGGACAGCTATGGTCTATGGGTTGGCAGTGCTATAACTGTGGGGAAATTGTCGATTCTTTGATTTTACAAAATCGGGGAAACGAACCCAGGCCCAAGGTGGGAAAGGCCCGCCTCAAAACGTTTTCGCCATCCAGACAGATAATGCGGGAAAATACTCAAACCATAGAATCCTAGCGAAGAGCCGGAATTCGGATGGTCGAAGAGCACAAAGGGGTGAATACGTTTCACCTCCTTGTGCTCTTCCTCGTTGAAAATATGACAAACGATAAACAACCCTTTTTCATTACAAAGGATTCGTTCATTGGGAGTCCAAATGGGAAAAGAGCATTTTTTTGATGAGTACGACGGGATCTGGAAATTCAGATAAGGAGATTTACCATCTTTCCAAAGGAAGAAGCTTCATGGAGATTGTCAAACCTTTGGATAGTTGGGTGAACCGTGGGAGTTCCCTCTTGCACTAAGTTTTTTATTGGGAGGATATTTGACATTTGAGGACCGACGGTTCTGGTTTTTTTACAGGGGCGTAGGGCACGCGGTGGTGAACATGTTTGTCATTTCAGTCGGGATGGTAATGGGAGCTGAGGTCGGTATCTCTCACTGGAGGTTTTTGAACAAGATTACGGTCATGCTGGGCAACCTGGTTGGAGGAATGTTCTACCCCGGCCTGACAATGTATTGTGCACATGGTTCCCCCACGATAGATCCTCAACAGGTCCAAGCCGTCAACCATGATTCTTTCTCCATATCTGCTCAGCCAAGCGGAAATATCTGTCTGTGAGCCAGAGGAAACCTATGCAGGCCATGTTTCCCAAACGCCTAAGAGGCTGGCACTTTATTCTGTTCAATATCACACTCGGTCTTGGGCACATTCTCGTGATGTTCAATGCCGGGTCCTATGTTGCGCTGTTGCCCCATGTC
The DNA here is from genome assembly GCA_049289415.1 of Nitrospirales bacterium. Lineage (GTDB taxonomy): Bacteria > Nitrospirota > Nitrospiria > Nitrospirales > UBA8639 > Nitrospira_E. Next base: position 12,178 of record JBATLR010000054.1, on the reverse strand, counting down.
GCCGGCGACCTGGAAGGGGTGTTGCCGAGTTTCCTGACCTGGGCTCAGACGGATTTCATGATTGCTATGGCGCTGGGCATTCCCATTGGTCGCACGCTGTCTGACCGGTACGGCAATATCCGTGTGTTTGTTGCGGCTTTTCTTCTGTATGCCGTGGCTTCGTATATTGGCGCAATTAGTCAGACCCATTGGGAATTTCTGAATGCCAGAATTGTTCAGGGGTTTGCAGGCGGCCTCACGATTTTTCTTTCACAAGACATGCTCCTCAAAGAGTACCCGGATCGGCTCAAGTCCATGGGATTGGCCATCTGGGGTTTGTTTACCATTACGCCGTTTACCATTGGTCTTCCTGTGGGCGGGTGGATCGCGGATGATCTCGGGTGGCGTTATCTGTTTTATATGGATGTGGTCCTCTCCCTGGTTGTCGTCGGTTTCATGGGTTCGTTGCTGTATGGGCGGGGATTCCATCGACAGCGTACCAGGTTCGACTTCGTGGGATTTTTTCTATTGGCCGTCATTTTGGGGGGTATTCAGACCCTTCTGAACATGGGGAACGATTTTGACTGGCTTGACTCGCCATTCCTCCGTGGCGTCCTGATCGTCGTCATCGTGGCATTGCCTTGTTTTATCATCTGGGAGTTTGGCGAACGCCATCCTATCCTGGATCTCCGGTTGTTCGCCGACCGGAATTTTACCATCGGAGTAATCTGTTTGGTGGTCGGATTCTTTTCGATCCAGGGATTACTCACACTGCTGATCGTCCAGCTTCAATTGTTGATGGGTTATTCCTCGCTACTTGCCGGTATGGCGCTCCTCCCCATGGTGTTGTTGGGGGCTCCGATGGTGGCCGTGATGCATGAGCTCTCCAAGCGGTTCGACGTTCGCCTGCTGGCGAGTCTCAATTTTCTTGGATTTGCTGTGACTCTGTACTGGATAGGCCAATACGACGATCCTCACTCATTTGATCAGATTTTCTGGCCTATGCTGCTCGAGGGTCTATTCCTGGGATCATTTTTCACCCCGCTGACTGTGCTCATGCTTCATCGATTGTCTGGCGTTCAGGTGACACGTGCAGCGGAAACGGCCAATCTGTTGCGGATTTCCGCCGGAGCGTTCGGGATTACGTACCAGGAGGTTGTGCATTTCCGACGTCTCCCCTTCCATCAGCTTCATTTGGCGAATCATTTTGGAGGAAGGCAGTTTGCGTCATTCGACGTGTTGGGAGGATTCTCGACCAAGCTGAATGGCGCCGGGCTCGATGCTGCCATGGTCAATGGCAAGCTCCTGGCCCTTGTTAGGCAATATGCGGGAATTCTGGCCATGAGCGATGCGTTTCTGCTTGCCAGCTCGATGTTTATGGGATTAGCCGCGCTCGTTTGGTTGGCCTATCCCACTCACCTCCCGTTGTACCCAAGCCGGGATGAAGAGTTGGAAGAAATGCGGTCCGAAGCACTTCTCGAGGAGCCGCTATGAATTATCCCCTCGCGTTGAGATGGCACTGGTTTCTTGCGTTCGGTCTGTGCGGCATGCTCCTTTGTTCCGGTTGTGCCTGGATTCCCCCCGGCGAGGAACCGGCCGAATTCTTAGAACCGGATTCCATGGACGAGACACTTTCCCATGCGATCCATCATGAACCGGAGAATCCAATCCCGCAATGGCCTAAAGATCGTTGGTGGCAAGAGTTCGGGAGCCCTGAGCTGGACGAGTTGATCGACACAGGTCTCAAGAATAACCCCGGTCTCAGGGTTGCCTACGCCCGTCTCCACGAGGCGCATGCCCTGGTCCGCGTCGAAGGTGCGAGGTTGCTGCCGTTCCTGGAGGCCGATGCTGAACTGACGGCAGAGCGGATTTCCGAACATGGCGTGTTTGCGGCCCTTAATCCTGAGGTGGCCGGGATTGATATTGCGTTGGGCCTCATCAATCCATTGAGTTTTCGATGGGAGTTGGATTTCTGGGGGAAGAATCGCGCCATGATGGAATCCGCGATGAGCAGGGAATTGGCCCATCATGCGGAATGGGCAGAGGTGCGGTTACGGTTAACCACGGCGATCGCGCGGTCGTATTTTCGCAGGGTCGCATTGCGCCAGCAGCTTGAGGTGGTCGAGGCCATGGTGGAACTTCGCCGCGATCTCTTGAATCTGGCCAAGATTCGATTTCGGTCCGGCCTGGATGATGGCAACTCGGTCATGCGGGCCACGGCGGAGTTAGAGGCGGCGAATAAACGCGAAGCCGGTACCCGGGAGCAGTTGGACTTTCAACAATATCTGCTGGTCAGGCTGAGCGGTCATGGGCCTGATTGGGGAGAACATGTGTTCGCTGACAGGGTGATTCTGCCACGACGAATTCCCTTGCCGCCCGAGTTGCCGATCGGGCTGTTGGCGCACCGTCCGGATCTCGCCGCCGCCAAATATCGAGCCGAGGCTGCAGCAAAGTTGATCAAGGTGGCGAAAACTCGATTTCTTCCCACTATCGATTTGAATGGGTTCGTGGGCTTTAGAGCTCTGACTCTGGCGAGCGGGGCCGGTTCTTTGGGTAACCTTCTGTTTTCATCGTCCAGTCTTGCTTATGGGGGCGGACCGGGTCTGCGGCTTCCCTGGTTCGAAGGCGGTCGTCTTCGTGGAGAACTCGAAGCGCAACGGAGAGAATATGACTCGGCAGTGGAACTCTATAACGATACCTTGCTGGAAGCCATGCGGGAAGTTGCCGACAGTCTGAGTGTCTGGCATGAGACTCGCTCGATGCTTGAGGCACACCGTCGGCTCCTGACGTCGGTGAGTCACGACCGACACCTTGTTGAAGTCCGCTTTCGCACCGGTCTTGACGATCGCCGTGAGGTGTTAAAACAGCATCTTGCGGTATTGGATCAGGAGTTCGCCTTGAGGGCCCTGGAAGCCGATCAACTTGTGTCGATGGTGGGTTTGATCGAAGCTCTGGGTGGGGGATACCCCATCGTTCAAGAATCCTCTCAAGCAAGGGAATGACATCATGGATACCCCTATGCTGAAAATTCGCCCTAAGGATATTCGTCGCCGACGTAACCGTCGGCTGGCGTTGGTTGGGGTGATTCTCGTTGCGGCGGTATTGGCTTACGGCGGGTACTGGTGGTACTACGCCCGTTTCTGGGTCTGGACCGATAATGCCTTTATTGCCGGCAACCTCGTCACGTTGGAGGCACAGGCAACGGGCATTATCACTCAGGTCCTCGTGGAGGAAACCCAGTATGTAGAAAAAGGAGATCTTCTCATTCGTCTTGATGAACACCAGGCCCAGGCAAAATTGGGCCGGACGCGGGGTTTACTGGGAGGGGAGGTGCGCAGAATCGCGTCCTTGTTTGCTCAGAGGCGGCAGATCCAGCAAAAATTTACCTCCAGGATGGCTCGACTGGACTTAGTACGCCACGATGTGGCCCGCTTCCGTGAGGCGCTTCCGAGTGGGGCCATTTCTGAGCAAATCCTTGAGAATGCCCTTGATAAGATGCGAGCCCTTCAAGCAGAGGTCAGGGAAATCCGTGAGGAATACCAATCCATCACCGCGGAGGTGGGGGGCGTGAATATCATGCATCATCCGGCTGTAGAAGCCGCCAAGCATGAATTCATCACCGCCTATCTCGAATACATCCGGCAGCGTATTCGGGCGCCGGCTTCGGGCCATGTGGCTAAGCGAAAGGCCCAGGTCGGAGACCAGGTTCATCCTGGTGTTCCCTTGATGACGATTGTGCCTCTGGATCATCTGTGGGTGGAAGTAAATTTACGGGAAACCGAAATGCAGCAGGTCCGCCCCGGTCAGTCGGCACTGATAAATGTAGACGTATACGGGAAGCTCCACACATACCATGGGATGGTCGAAGGCTTGGTCCCAGGCACTGGGAGTGTATTCGCCTTGTTGCCTCCTGAAAATGCAACCGGCAATTTCATTCATATCGTGGAACGTGTGCCTGTGCGGGTCGCTTTTTTGAAGGAAGAGATCCTGGAGCACCCCGTTCGTCCGGGATTGTCGACCAAAACTTATATCGATGTGAGTGAGCCGGGACGCCCCCTGGACGTCTCGTTGGCGGAGGCTTCCACCCAGGAGTATGAGACGAACATCTATGCCGATGAACTTACCGATGCAGAATCCCTGGCACAAGAGATCATCATGGAGAACCTTGTTTTGAAACGCGATCGGCCCGAACCGGCCTAGGGGGTAGAGTCGCGTCGGTTCAGAAGTCCTATGTATCGGGAGGCAGTCAACTTGAGGGTGAAGGGCAAAGGCATTCTCCCTTCGGTCCACAATCTTTCCTGTAATATGTGATGAAGGTTTAAGTACCCTCATTCCACTGCTTGCATATTAAAGGCCTTTGTTCTGTTCTTCCCGGCTAACCGGACGAGCCTGGTCCTCATTCTGAAATTCCTTCCTTCATTCTTCAGAAATCCTCAATCAAGCCTGTTCGTTAATCGTTGACCATTGCAGCAAAAATGCTTCCCACGAAAAGCGGTGGTGGAATCGTGGTGGGCGGCAGCGATCTTTCGTGGCATTCCAGCGGATTGATTTTTATTTGCCAAAAGAGGCCACGAAAATAAGGCCAATTTGTAGATCGTGGGTGAAGCGTTTGGCGGCTCACTATTTGCTTATCGGAAAGTAACGAAAAAGTATTGTCTTGAATCAAAGAGGAAATAAATTAGAGAAGAGAATGTTATCGCTATAGAAGGGGTTCATATTCCCGGAGACGTTAATGACTTAAAGGGCCATGATCGATTTTTTATGAGGAGGGGATGTTTTATGTTGTCAGGGAAGAAGGTGTATGGCGCAGTGAAAGGCTTTGTCGCGTGTGCAGGGACGGTGCTCATGATGAGCGCCATGGGACATGCGGGAGAAGAAATTCAGAATGAAACGGATTCCCATGCTGGTCATACCGTGGCGGCAGCGTCAGGAAAGACGAGTAATTGGGTAGAGAGGTTGAAAGGACAGACGATTGTAGAGGACTCGATTGAGGGAAATCCTGATCGTGCGGCGAAGGTGGATCGGCAGCATGAACGGTTAATGTCGAAAATGGGACATCAAATGCAGGCCGATTTAAAGTTGATTGAAGGTAGTGGGGCTTATGACACCGCTACGATGCTCCATCAATATGGAGCCGGCCCGGCAGACTATCTTCTGGCTTCGGACAATGAAATTGAGCCCGTCTCGGGTCAGCCTGGACTCTGTCCGGCTGGTGTGCCCGAAAAGCATTACGATATTTCGGCCATCGACGTGGAAATCACGTTGAATAGATGGCTCGACTACTATGTCGGCTACATGTATGTCCTCACCGAAAATCTCGAGAAGGTGCGGGAGGAAGAAGCGGCTAATGCCGCGGCCCGGGAGAAGGAAGGGTATGACCCTGGCGCGGTTGAGACCGGTTTGCAGAATAACTGGATTCAGCCATTGGTGATCCGGGGCAATCAGGGTGATTGCGTGAGGTTCACTCTCCGCAATCAGTTGATAACCGGAGAAGGGGTGAGTTTGCAGATCGGCGGATCAAGTATGATGGTGAGCACAACCGGCCAACCGGCGACAACCACGAACCCCGATGCGATCGCGATGGAAGGCCAAAGCGTCGACATGGAGTGGTACATTCCACCGACGATGCAGGAAGGCGGACGGCAGTTTCATAGTTACAGCAATGATCGTGAGTTGACGGTGATGGGCCTGATGGGCACTTTTGTGGTGGAACCAAAGGGTTCGACCTATCTGGATCCGCTTGGCGCAGGGGAACCGACACCGATGACCAGTGGTTGGCAGGCGATCATCAAAAACGGCGCCGGCCCGGATTTTCGCGAATTCGTTCTGATATACCATGAGGTCGGTGATGAAGCTTTCCGACCGGTCAATAAGCATGGTGATTTTATTCCGCAGCGCGATCCGGTCACTGACGTCTACCGGCCCGTGGCTCGGGCGTTGAATTACCGAAGCGAACCGTTTGGCGTGGACAACATGCAAACGCAGCATGAGTATTTTGGTTTTGAGGATGAGTCAATGGCTTACAGCGCCTATACCTTCGGTGATCCGGCCACCACTGTGCCACGCAGTTATTTGGGCGATCCGGCGAAGTTCCGGCTGGTGCACGGGGGATCGGAGGTTTTCCATTCCCATCATCCACATGGCGGGTCTATCCGCTGGCCACGTAGTCCACGGGCGATCGACGAAATGCCCCTCTGGCACACCGCAAAAAACGGACCAGTGAAGTTCCCGGTCGTCCGGACGAAGACCGACCGTGTCGACGTGGAGGTGATCGGGCCGTCCGAGGCCGTTGACCTGGAAACGGAATGTGGATCGGGGCTCTGCCAGCAATTGGCTGGGGATTTTCTGTTTCACTGTCACGTGGCGCATCACTACATCGCCGGAATGTGGGGCTATTGGCGGGTCTATAACACGATTCAAGATGGAGCGCTGCATAATGATACGATGCCGGACCTTCGCGAATTGCCGGACCGCAAGGGACGGATCAAGGCTGGTGTCACTTCGGACCAGCTTATCGACAAGAAGGTCGATTGGTTCGGCAAAGAATTTAAAATTATCGAGAAGGGTAGAACGGATTGGAAAGCCAATCCGGCTGTCGTCACGGTGAAGGACTGGGTGGAAATGCAGTTGCCCCCTCAGGGCAAGCCCGGTCACAAAGATGATGAGAGAGAGCAGATCCTCTCCTATGATGCGACGGTGTTGGACTGGATTTGGAACGGAAACCGGGCGATGACCGAACGGGAAAACACCATCCCCAACCCACGATACCAATCTCCGGCTCCCGGCGAACGCTTGCCGATTCTGTTCGAGCCCACCACCGGCAAGATCGCATGGCCACACTTGAGGCCGCATTTTGGAAAACGGGTGCCATTCTCTCAAAATCATAATCCTTCTCCTTGGCTCGAAATGATCCATTTAGATGATGATGGTCAGATGAGTTCCTATCCGGCAAAGCCTGGAGAAAACGGACGATGGAGCCTGTGTCCAGCCAATGCCGGCTCCAAAAAGTTTAACGTGCATTTCATCAAGACCCCCATGATGGTGGCAGATAAACAAGGGGATGAACCGGCAATCATCGATCCGGACGGGACGATTTATGTTCTGCATGAAGAGGAGGAAGAGGTTCGAAAAAATAATGATAAAAGACATCCGTTGGTCGTGAGATCTAACGTGTACGACTGTGTTGACTGGATGCTGACAAACGAGTGGGTTGATGACGACAATTTCAACATGCATGCGTCGAAGATCAACACCCATTGGCATTTCATGCAGTTCGACAATCAATCGTCGGATGGTGTGATTACCGGTTTTTCGTATGAGCAATCGGTGCGACCGTTTACGATGATGGAGAAAACGACTGACAAGGGCCTGCCACTGCCGATGAATACGGTCTTCACGAAGCCGGGCAAGAAGGGTGATATGACCATTACGGTAAAAAATGCGGCACAGTATCATCCGAAGAACGAAATTCTGATCGGTGCCGATAACGTGAAAGACAACGAGATCGGGCGCATTAAAGCCATAGATGGGAATCAAATCATTCTATATCGGCCGTTAGAGCATGATCATCCGGTGGATGACATTGTCACCGTGGAATTCGTACGACAACGATTCTGGGCGGATGCGGATGTGGGTACCGTGTTCTGGCATGACCATGCGGTCGGCCGTGTAACTTGGGGACACGGAGGTTTCGGGACGATGATTGTTGAACCCTGGGGCTCGACCTATCACGATCCCAAAACAGGCGAACCGATTAGAAGTGGACCGGTTGCGGATATCCATACGGTTGAACCGGTAGGGTATGGAGTGAACGGGAGTTTCCGTGAACTGATGGTGCAATTGAACGACAGCGTGCCGCATTCCGTTAATATCGTCACCGCGGGCAATCCTCCAGGCCAGCCGATTGAGGTCGCGCTGGAAGCGGGAAAGACAATCTCATTTCCCATGCCTGAACACATACCCATGACACCGATGCCGTTTCTCAATGGCGGAACCCACACCACCGGGGGCAGTTTTAACTTCCGGGCCGAACCGATCGCGGCCAGACTCAAGGCAAACCCCGATTTCTCGAACATCTTTAATAGCCATGTTCATGGGGATCCCTATACCCCAATGGTCAGGGCGTATCTCGGCGATACGGTCGTGTTCCGGCTGTTGGAGACCATGACAAACGAATCAATGGTGTGGACGTTGTCAGGGCATACCTTTCTGACCGAGCGGTATGCCGGTGATGCCAACCGGAAAAATTCCATCCACATTGGTATCGCAGAGCGATACGACCTCGTGGTTCCGCAGGCGGGCGGGCCTCGGCTCCAGCCTGGTGACTACATCCATTTTAACGGACGTTCTTCAAAGATCTCGGAAGGAGCCTGGGGTATTCTGCGGGTATTGGATAAGGAGGTGCCTGATTTACAAAAGCTGCCGGCCGGTTATTCCGGTCGTAATGAAATTCCAGAGCCTGGTCCCGTCTGTCCTGCCGGGGCTCCGGTCAAATCATTTAATGTGGTGGCGATGGATTTTCCTTCCATGAATTTCAACACGAAGGCACCCGAATCCGTAGAGGTCGATTTCGAACGGAACATTCTGCTCCGGAATCCGGAGGGAAAAATATATGTGCTCGAAGAAGATGTCGCAAAGACGGCCAGTGGCATTCAACCGATGCCGCTGACTCTGAGAGCCAATGTAGGCGACTGTCTCAAGATTCACTTGACGAATCACATGAAGGAAAGCCGCGCCTCGTTTTCCGCGCTTTCCCTCGCCTTCGATCCTAAGGATTCGTTGGGAGCCAACGTCGGACAGAATCCAGGTGATCAAACGGTTGCGCCTGGAAAGAGCCAGACCTACACCTATTACGCCGATCCGTTTTTAGGTGAGATTGCCTCATTGGTATGGGACTGGGGCAATGTTATGCACAATCCTCGGAACGGGCTTTACGGCGCGATCATTATCGGGCCGAAGGGCGCGACGTATCGTGATCCCAAAACAGGTGCGGATATATCCAATAAGAACAGTTGGATTGCCGATGTGATCGTGGACCGGACGGTAACCGGATACGAAGACCGACCACATTATCGGGATGCGGCCTTGTTCTTCCAGGACGAGGACAACATTATCGGTACGAGCTTCATGCCTTACGTGCAGAACGTGGCTGGGCTGGTCGGGGTGAATTATCGAGCGGAACCCTATTTGTTCCGTGAGGAACAGGGATGTACGTTGGATAGGATATTCCAGCCCTGTTCTAAGGAAAACCCGGAAGACCCCATCACGCCGGTCATCGAGGCCCATGCCGGTGACCCCGTTCGCATTCATGTCTTCGGTGCCAGCAATGAACAAAATGGGATGTTCGGCGTTGAAAGTCATGAATGGCCCATTGAACCATTCATGCGAGGAGCCGATCAAATCAACGTCGTGGAGTTTTCGGGGTCGGAAGCGTTGGATGCCTTCATTCCGGCCGCAGGTGGGCCATATCAACGCACCGGGGATTACGTCTGGAGCAACCAGCGGTTGCCCTATTCCCAATCAGGGCAATGGGGATATTTACGTGTCCTCCCAGGGAGTGATCAACGAATCCTGCCGTTGGATGGAAGGGCTCCTGGCGGTCAAGAAGCCAAGTTGCCACACGAGCAAGTGGTCCATATTAAACCCGTCGAACTGAAATGAGCCGGCATAATTTTTAGTTGACGGGTTTGGGAACGGGGAAGCCGATACACGGCTTCCCCGTGCTGGTCACAACCCCATTAGACAAGATGGTGCAAAACATTTGGAATTTTTGCTGGCGGAGGAATAAATGAAAAGCACGGTGGTACAGATGCTTGGGGTGATTTTGGGTGTCCTGGGAATGGGGGCCATCCCGGTGTGGGCCTATGAAGAAAGTCAGGTCGAACAAGGAGGAACGATTCGTGGGCAAGTGACGTTAGCGGGAGGAATGCCTAAAGCCATGGCCTTCAATTTGGTCACGATTCCTGATCCGGTTTTTTGTGGGCGAATTTCAACCGGAACAGGATGGCGTATTGTTGAAGATTTCATACTTGGCTCTCAGGGCTCGCTGAAGGACGCGATTGTGATGCTCAAGGGTATTGAAAAAGGCAAAGCGTTTGAGTTGCCAAAAGTGACAATCGAAGCGAAGGATTGTGATTTTCTCCCATTTGTCAATGTCTTGAGGGATCAGGATGAACTGACGGTCATTAATATGGATCCAGTTGAACATGATATCCAGGGATACGAGACGGCTCGTGATCGTGGGGCGAGGGTCTTGTTCAATCGCCCTCTTCCAATGAATCCATTTCATAAAGTATTGGATTTGATTAACAGGCATGATCATTTACCCGGCAAGCCAATGATCGAAAAAATTCATTTGCAGAAGGATCGGAATATCTTTGTGATGCAATGCGGGTTTCATCCCTATATGTTTTCTTGGGGGGTGGTGGTGGATAATCCCTATTATGCGATTACAACCGAGGATGGCCGGTTTGAGATATCCGACATTCCACCAGGAACCTATACGTTATCGGTCTGGCATGCCGGGACAAAAACGTATTTAAACCGTGAAGTGACTGTTGAACCCAATGGAAGTCTTTCTGTGAATTTTGAATATCAATCACCCGTGGGTCGTCGCAGTGTTCATGAAATTCAGGACAACCCCCACTTTGGATTGGAAATATTAGGAGAAGAAGTCATCATCCCTTCACTTCGTCTCCAACATCCCTCATGACAAACATCAGAAACAGGTTATCGCATGGGGTAGCAGGGCGTTTCTGTTTTTAAGAACCGGGAAATTTTGAGGCGAGTTGTTTCTTCCCATCTATTTCTAGACAATCGAATTTTTGCCAGTATGCAACTTCCTTATGGGGGCCCGCCTTCCCGGTTACCATCCTAGAGAAGGACAAGTATGCTGGAATACCAATTCTCACAGTAAGGGAGTGTTGAAAAAGTCCGCCAGCGGCTTTCGCTTCGCTCCCTAAAAAGGCTGCGGCCTTTCCCTCGTGAAACTTCAGGACAGCATTGGACGAGCCTTCCTTCGGCAAGGCTTGTATGGTGTTTTACAGCTCATTCTTGAGAAGCGAAGAGAAGCCGGGGTGGAGGGACATCGGCCGGCATCTGCCGCACGGCGGACAGACTTCCTGAGAACTCTCCCACCCACACCCCAAACGTCGATGAGGAATCTCGCGGCAGGGACTCTGACCGCCGATTGACCCGCAAGCTTACGTCGGTGTGTGCCACCCCAGCCTCATTCACTTTTTCTTTCTAGGAGGCGACGATGATGCAACCCATTCTGAATATCGGCGTGGATGTGGCCAAAGACGCCGTCGTGGTCGCGTGCGCTGAGCACCGTTTTCCGGTCAAGAGTGTTCCCAATCAGCGGGCCCCGGTGCGGGCGTGGCTGAAATCGCTCCCGGCAGGCAGCCGCATCGGCTTGGAATCCACCGGCGCCTATCACGAATTGCTGGCTGATCTTGCGCAGGCCCACGGTCATACCGTCTTTTTGCTTAATCCCTTAGACACTCGGCACTATGCCAAGGCCATGGGCACTCGGGCCAAAACCGACCGAGTCGATGCGGAATTGATCGCGCGGCTCATCGCCCAAGAGCACCCGCGCTTGCGGGCCTACACGCCCCCCACCGCCAGCCACCGCAAGCTGGATCGGCTCATTCGACGGCGCGCCACGATTGTCCGCCTCAAAGGCACGCTCAAACTGACGATGTGCCATCTGGGCGGCTTTGCCGCCGAACTGAAGGCTGTGGTGGGTAAACTGGATGCCTTGCTCGCCAAGATGGATGCGCCCATGGCGGTCATTGCGGCCGGGTCCCCTCACCACCAGGAGGCGCAACACCGGGTTGAAACCATTGTGGGAGTCGGGCCCTTGGTGGGCATCAGCTTGACGAATACGTTGGAGCGCGTCCCGTTTCGCAAGGCGGATGCGTTTGTCGCCTTCATTGGCTTGGACCCGCGGGCGAATGACTCGGGGCACAAAACCGGTCGCCGACGGTTGTCCAAACGCGGCCCCGCCGAGTTGCGCCGCTGGCTGTTTAACGCCGCGATGTCGGCCATCAAAACCAAAGCCTGGAAACCCATCTACGAATCGTACCGCACTCAAGGCTGGAGCACGACGGCCTCGTTGGTCATTATCGCTCGCAAAATCGCCCGTGCCGCTTGGTCTATTCATCATTACCGTACAACATTTAATCCGGAGCGGATCACA
>JBATLR010000053.1:0-4464 GCA_049289415.1 Nitrospirales bacterium | reverse complement strand
TGACCGGAGAATACAACATCACCCAACTCACAAGGAGTAGACCTAGGCCTAAGCGATGTGTCACACATGCCATAACTCTTGCCTACCGCCGGAAGAAAAGATAGAAGATCACACTTCCGACCACACTGAGAATGAGACTGGTCGCAAGAGGAAAGTAAAACGTCATATGATCCCGCTTGATGATAAAATCCCCTGGTAACCGGCCAAGCCAGCCAAAACCGCCCTCACCGTCGGACCATTTCCCCAAGGCCCAAAGTATTCCCCCCAGCACCAGGAGGATAGTCCCCAACAGCATCAGGGCTTTTCCCACTCCACTCATCGTGTCGACTCTCACGCATTACCGGATAAGTTCCTCGGCGATTTGTACGGCGTTGAGCGCGGCACCTTTGCGCAAATTATCCGCCACAATCCACAGATTCAATCCATTAGTCACCGATTCATCTTCCCTCACCCGCCCCACAAATACCGCATCAGTTCCCACCACATCAATCGGCAGAGGATACAAATTGCGACTGGGATCATCATAGACTTGAATGCCCGGTGCGGCAGACAGTATAGCCCGTGCGTCATTGGCGCTCAGCTTTTGCTCAGTTTCAATATTCACGGATTCCGCATGGCAGATAAAGACCGGGACCCTGACCGTCGTTGCCGTAATTGGCAAAGACGATTCACCCAGAATTTTCCGGGTTTCGTTGACCATTTTCATTTCTTCTTTGGTGTACCCATTCGGTAAAAAATCATCAATATGCGGCAAACAATTAAAGGCAATTTGATGCGGATAGACCGACACTTTGGCTTCTCCAAAACTGAGTAGTTGCCGCGACTGATCAATCAATTCTTCCATCGCATCCTTGCCGGTTCCGGACACGGATTGAAACGTCGTGACAATGATCCGTTTGATTTGGACTGCATCATGCAGCGGCTTCAAAGCCACGACCATTTGAATGGTGGAACAATTGGGATTGGCAATCAGCCCCTGATGTCCTGAAAGAGCATGGACATTCACCTCAGGCACCACGAGTGGTACGTTGGGGTCCATCCTCCATGCGGAACTATTGTCCACCACCACGGCTCCAGCTTTGACAGCCATCGGACCGAATTCTTTGCTGACACCGGCTCCTGCCGAAAACAAGGCCACATCCACACCCTCGAACGAGTTGTGATCCAACACCTTGACGGGAAGGGTCTGACCGCGAAACATCACCTCATTGCCTTCGGAACGGGCCGAGGCCAGCGGAACTAATTCCTCGACAGGAAAATCCCTTTCTTCCAGGACCTGGATCATTTCCGTACCAACGGCACCGGTTGCTCCGACCACTGCGACCGTATAGGCCGATTTTTTCTTTATCATGTCAGGCTCACTCCCTCAAGAAAAAGACGGATGGCATTCAGTATTAGACACATCCTATCAGCTCAAAATCCTTGACTCAAAAATGACGAAAGGGAAACCCATAACAGGAGTGCGTTCAAGCCAACGCCCGAGGCCGAAAATTCTGAAACCCCCGTGATGGCCTCCGGGACTCTTCTTAGACAGGAATATAGCGGATGCGGTGATTAAAGGTATCGGCAATCGCAATATTGCCCAAGGCGTCAACAGCCACACCAAACGGAAAACTGAGGCTACTATCCGAAGACGGGCCTCCATCACCAGCCCATGTCGATTGGCCATTGCCGGCGACCAGGGTCATTTCTTTATTGACGGCATCCCACTTCCGGATTAAGTGATGATCGGAATCCGTGATAAGCACATGTCCTTGTGGTGTTATCGCGATGCCATAAGGTCTGGCCAAGGCCTGAGATTGTTCATTCGCCCCACGCTCGTAGCGAAACTCGGCGCCATCCCCCGCCACCGTGGACAGAATCCCCGTGCGGTGGTCAAGCATTCGAATACGGCCATTAAAGGTATCAGCAATATAGAGATTTCCATGGCGATCAAGTGCCAACCCGCTCGGTCCCGCAAGCGCAGACTCAATCGCAGGCATGCCATCCCCGGTATATCCGGACTCTCCGGTTCCTGCGATGGTTATAATGACACCCGATTCCAAATCCAGCATACGGATGCGATTATTACTCTGATCGGCAATAAAAAGTCGCGTACCATCCACGACTAATGCCACCGGTTCATTCAAGGAAGCGGAAGCTCCGGGACCGCCGTCCCCCGTCCACTTTGCCTGGCCGGTCCCAGCCACGGTCTGGATCATCCCCGTTTTGGAATCTACACGCCGAATGCGATGGTTCCACGTGTCGGCAATAAAGAGATTGCCTGCCGCATCAACGGCGACGGCAGAGGGAAAGTTTAATTGTGCTTTTGTGGCCAAGGCTCCATCTCCCGCAAACCGATCTTTGCCCATCCCCTGTCCAACTATGTACCGCACCGTTCCACTCAAATCAGGCGTTTGAGAATAGGCCTGGCCCGGAATCTCATCCACATCCGCAAGAGGATCAATCTCCTCCTCGACGTGAGAAGTTGGAGATGGAGTCGAGGACTGTGGATTTTCTCCTCCGACGCGGCGGATGACCATACACCCGGCTACCGTTTCGATGACACCGGTCGAATGTCGCAAACGGCGAATGACGTGATTTTCGGAATCGGCAATCAGGAGGTTGCCTTCAGCGTCAAAGCACACATTCTTGGGTTCATTCAGAACAGCTTGAGTCCCAAGCTGTCCGTCGCCCTCATACCCGGGCTCCCCTGTTCCCGCTATCGTGAGAATCTGCCCACTCTGTCCTTGCCCAATCATCTGTTTAGTGTCCTAACTGCTTTACGATGTGATCGCCCATTTCAGCGGTCCCAACCAGCGTACACCCCTGACTCTCAATGTCTTTCGTGCGATATCCCTGCTCAAGAGTCTTCTGGATAGCCGATTCAATCATCTCGGCTTCGTTCGTCAATTCGAACGAATAGCACAACATCATGGCTGCGGAAGCAATGGTCCCAATAGGATTGGCGATGTTTTTCCCGGCAATATCCGGAGCGCTTCCATGGATAGGTTCAAACATCCCCACTGTCGCTCCGACGCTGGCAGAAGGGAGCATGCCTATCGACCCGGTCAGCATCGCTGCTTCATCACTCAAAATATCCCCAAACAAATTGGTCGTCACCACCACGTCGAATTGCTTGGGATAGCGAACGAGTTGCATAGCACAGTTGTCTACATACATGTGACGCAATTCCACATCTTGGAAGTCCTGATGCACGTGAATCACTTCTCGCCGCCAGAGCTCGGACGACTCCAGCACGTTGGCCTTATCGATTGAGTGAACAAGGCCACGCCGCTTCCGGGCTGCCTGAAAAGCCACATCCGCGATCCGTCGGATTTCCTCCGTCGTGTAGACTTCGGTATTGAATCCCCGGTGTCCTGTCGCAGTTTGTTCAATGCCTTTCGGTTTGCCAAAATAAATCCCCCCGGTCAACTCCCGAACAACCAGAATATCAATACCTTCCACGACTTCCGGCTTGAGACTGGACGCCCCTACCAACGCTGAATACATTTTTGCCGGTCGGAGGTTAGCGAAAAGCCCAAGCTGCTCCCGCAACCCGAGTAAGGCACGCTCCGGCCGACGCGCATACTCAAGGCCTTCCCACTTCGGGCCACCCACGGCTCCCAAGAGGACGGCATCACTCGATTGAGCCAATTTCAGGGTCTCGGCCGGTAATGGAAAGCCCGTCGCGTCAATCGCCTCCCCGCCAACCTGCCCATAGGTAAAGGTAAATTGATGCCCACACTTCTGACCAATGGCCTCGAGAACCCGAATCGCTTGTGGCATGATTTCAGGTCCGATTCCATCACCCGGCAATACGGCAATCCGTTTCTTCATGATTCCCCCAATAATATGATGAACATCTTTGGTTTGATTCCGGCGATAAACGCGCACCCTAAACGGTCTGAGAGAAGGCACACACCCATGGACGAAGAAAATGGCAGGAGATCAGTGGCTCATTGACTTATGATGAAGGGAACGCGTTCTTCAACACAACCCGATTTTTTGTTCGGCTCTGGCATGTCGTTCCGCCAAATCCGCCAATTTATTGAGCGCATTAAGGTAGGCCTGCGCAGAAGCAAGAATAATATCCGTATCTGATCCGTGACCGGTAACGGTTTCACTATTTTCCTCGACGCGGACCGACACTTCTCCCTGGGCATCGGTACCACCTGTAATCGCTTTCACGATATAGGCACGAAGAAGACTTTTCGTTTCAGTCAAGGCCGCAATGGTCCGGTACACCGCATCCACGGGCCCATCACCCGTACCTGTCAGTTTCGCGATTCGCCCATCCATCATTAATTCCACCATCGCGGACGGACGCCGATCCAAGCCACTTTCCACATGCAACCCCTTTAAGGCATAGCGCTCAGGAACTTTGGTAATTGCCTTATTGACGATTGTCTCCAGATCTTCTTCAAATAATTCCTTCTTTTGATCCGCCAGATGTTTAAAGCGTTCAAAGGCCTCTTGCAATTC
>JBATLR010000052.1:0-2683 GCA_049289415.1 Nitrospirales bacterium | reverse complement strand
GTACGGTTGAGCCGCTTGGAAGAGTTGGAGGAGGCGGGGGGTGTCGCCCCCGCTCGCTGGAAATTCGACCACACAGACTGGTGGCTGGAGGAACACGGCCTCATCATGGAGCAGCCGATATTTCCGATCCGTCCAGGAAAATACCTGGTCACGGGTGACCGCGAGGTCACGACCGTACTGACTATTCATCCCGCTGACAAGAATGGAACTAGCCGATGGGAGCTGGATGACCAGGCGACGCTCTATGACGTGACGCACCTGAGGTGCCGCTCCGCGCGCTATACACCGACGACCGGTGAGGGTTCGTGTTCTCCGGCAAACGTGCAGCAGACGGCGTTTCCGGTCACGCCAGGTGGGGCGATGCCTCCAGTCAAGGGCTGCAAGAAGCAGGACTATGCGGTTCTTATCGTGATCGGTGTGGCCGTGGAAGACGAAGGCCGGTGATGCCGGCAAGATCCGTAGCGTAGAGCGAGATGTCGCCCAAGACGGGCATGCAGTCGGACAAATCAATCGCGATGCTTGCGGTCTGCCGCTGATGCGTTGCGTGATTGTGGTGTGAACCACTTCCAACCCAAAGCAGCAGGAATGTGGGGGCCCTGAGAGCTATATTTGCCTTGCCGACCTATTACCTCCTTGAAAGAATATGAATCCACAGAAACTGTAGATTTCCTTCCCTATCCCACTCCGGTTGCTTCTGGCGGGAAGGCATAGGTCATCGTCTTTTCCAGATCCCTTTCTCAGAATTAAGGATTACAGAGATGTACTTCTGGCGAATTTTTCATCAGCAAGAATTTCTACTTCTATCTCGCATTCCATTTTCGATTAAGCTCTAACAACCGTTCATCGGTCCTTAAGCTGGGATTAACCTCACCAATTCTACTGAGCACCTTTTCCATGGTAAATGGCCATGTGGCAACATCTTCTGGCAGAACAGCATCCAAAATGGTTAAAACCTTTTCTGGATATACATCAATAATAGTATCTTGTGCTTTATCTAATCTAGAAATCCAAAGATGCCCATTATGAATAGTAGTAAGAAGGGGTAAAATAATTTCCACCCTGGCTGAAAAACGTTCAGGCTCTTCGATTGCGAGATCCAATAGGCGAGCCGATATTTTTGAACTTCGGACCGAGATTTGACGGGGCCAAACATTTTGCAATAACTCATCACAAAGGACTGCCCACTTATCATTTCTCCGCGCCCAATCTTTAAGATTCCCAAGGGTGCTGGAACGGAACTTTTCTCCGGCCTCAAAAAGAATATTCCGCATTTCGGTATTGGAAATGTATCGCTCCTGTGAATCCGTTTTTAAGAAGCCCCAACCAGCTAACAAGATTCCAGCAAGGTTTTTTATGTATCCACCATCTGTCAGAGCTCGTTCTTTCGCAGCTTGTATAAGGTAAGGTCTCATTTCCTCATATAAGGGTGGCGTTGGAATCTGTGCCCCCGACAAGAAACCACTCCAGACTGCGTTTCGATCTTTAGGATTAGTCTCACCCAGAATGGATAATATATTTTCTCGGGTCCAATCCGGGTCCTTTCCAAAAAACCAATTCAAATTATGCGAAAAAATTACTAAAGCATGACACCGAGGGGCACACCCCAAACTTAGTAATTTATTGACATGTGATAACCATATAGGAGGAAAGCCTTTATCTTCTTTTCCTGTTTCTGTTCTGTGATCCTTCATAAAAGTTTGGGCGATTTTTCCAGCAGGGGCATTGAGGGCTTCCATTGCCCAATCTGGTTCCCGGTTCCCTTGCAAAATCCCAGAACCACCAGAGGAAGGGTACATGCCTAAGACTTCGATAAGTTTAGACACAATTTTGTCGAATACTTCTGGGAATTGAGATGATAAATTTTTACCGATAGTCAGTAACCAGTCGGAAGCAGGGTAAATGAATTCCACTACGGATTCATCTGGGAATGACGAAATTCGTTTTGCGATAAGAGCCGAAAGCTTCGTCTTATCCTTTTCCCTCGCCTTGGGCTGTAGGAATGTTTTCCAAGCCCAGACTGGGAATTCATTATTTTTTGCTGCGTGCATCAACACTCGGAATGCTAGAATTGGCTTACCTTCAGACAGGCCAGCGAATGGATCGTTTTCAATTAAAAAATTATCAGTTCGTTTCCCAATTTCTTTTGCTTTAGCTAGAATGGCATTTAGAGGGAGATTATTGAGTGAGGAATAATTCAGGTCAGTCGTGACAGTGCCTGCGCGGGGCTCCATAGAACTAATTGCCTGACTTGCATAGGAAGGCCTCCAATCTGGGACGTCGCTTTGAAGAGTTAGGACCGTGCTGTCAAAGTCGAAGGTGAAATTACAGCCATTTTCCTTCATCCAGCTAATACGATTTAGTGTTACAAGAGAGCGACGTTTAATGAAGTCCGAATCTTCTTCACCTTCCCATTTTTTCCTTCCGCGAAGGAGACGGTCTTCAATGCTCTTTTGAGTTGACTCCTCTAGTTCCCTCCATCGCTTGGCTAAAACTAATAGAAGATCTCGTTGGTGATGGCTGTCCCAGAATACATCATCATTGAAACTAGTGATAACATGACCAAAATCTTTAGCGGAAAGCAGTTGGTCGTATCTGGATGCCCATATTCTTAATCGAGCAAAGATTGTGTCATCCTCTACAGGCCAAGCAGCAAACTCTTTTCTTGCTGCAATAGGGTTATGTT
>JBATLR010000051.1:0-3273 GCA_049289415.1 Nitrospirales bacterium | reverse complement strand
CTGTTCAACACTGCATAATCCTTACGCTTTTCGTTATGAGGATTGTACCATTCTAGCCGTCGTGTCCCGGCCACCATTGAAACCCACCCACACCGTTCTCACCCGCACGCAAGTGGTCTCGCTACTGAAATGGTATGACCAGCCGCATCCCACCAGGCCCGATCGCACGATTCCCGGCTATGACAAGGCGCATGCGCAGCGCACGGCACGCCTGTGTGTGGCCGTCGCCACAGCCTTAGGCCATCCACTCTCCCGCCTTCGTCAATTTGAAGCCGCCTGTCTGCTCCATGATATGGGTCGGGCCGGACTTGATCCCGTGCTGTTCGGCCGAATCTGGTCGTGGGCAAAGGAACAGAAGATCCCGACCAGGCCACGGGAATGGCGGGCCCTCTATCCCCACACCCCCTATGGACGCGAATCCCAAGCGTTCGTTGCACAATATGGAGCCGCCTTACAAGCCCGAGGCCTGCCGCTCACCCCTGCGGTCAAGGATCACATCGATATGCGATTGGGATTTGCCCGACGCCTCCACACCTACCTCCGTCCGGTAAAAACCGCAATCGCCACCATAGACATCCCCTGGTCGCCCTGGATGGAACGCATCATGTTGTACTATTACTATCCGGAAAAACTCGAACACGCCGCCGCCTGGACGCACCAACTCGCGGAAATCCTCGTCGCCTGTGAACAACTGGAAGCCTATAGCAATCACCGGCGAGGCAAAGATTATTACGCACGCGCAGAAGAAAGTTTTGCCGCCGCCTTCGCCTATCTCCGTCAACTCACAGCTCAGCGGATCGTCAGTCTACAGGTTCTGGATGTCATCTGCCGGCTCACCAGGGAAGGCCGTTTTACGACTATTTTACGACAGGCCCGAGGGGGCACTCTATCAGCCGCCGATCAACAATTTTTACAAACCGTCTCGTGCTGAGGAGACCTATGGCCGTCATCACTCACTACCTCAACATTTCCATGTCCGGCAATTCGACCATCGAAAACCTCACAAAGCCGATTCACGACCTGCTCGCCGAATCAGGCTTACAGGGTGGAATGCTGACGCTCTTTGTGCAACATACGACGGCCTCGGTCATGATCATCGAAGATGAACCGGGGATTCGTGCCGATACCAAAACATTTTGGGACCGCACGATACCCGCCGATTCGCAGTTAGAACATAATACGCGGAATGCCGGCGAAGATAACGGCCACTCCCATCTTCGCGGTCAGTTACAGGGGCCTTCGCTGACGATTCCCTTCGTAAATGGCGCCTTAACCCTTGGCACCTGGCAACAACTCGTCTTAATCGATTTTGATACCAGGCCACGAACCCGAAACCTGGTTGTCCAGCTCATGGGAGAATAGGCCCGGGAACAATCTTCGTATGCTGCTGCACCCTACACCGCAGGCCATCCCTCTGGACCGCACAAAAGTCCACGATCGACGACACCGCCGGTGTGCAAAATGGCAGAAGCATATTCTTCTCGTCGCGTTCGTCACGGGGCTCCTGCCGAATATCGCCATGGGAGAGGAGTTCGTTCCGAAACAGGTGCGATCGGTTCCCGCCTCGCCCTCGTATCTGCACCTCGTCGCCCAGAAATCGCTCGGTGCGGAAGAACTCAATACCATTGCCGTCTTTGAAAAAGCCGCGCAGGCGGTGGTCTACATCACCAATACGGCAGTGCGTCGGGATATCTGGTCGCTCAATACCTTCGAAGTGCCGCAAGGGTCGGGCTCCGGATTCATCTGGAACCGCCAAGGACATATCGTCACCAATTACCACGTCATCTATGGCGCGGATTCCATACAAGTGGTGCTGGACGATCAATCCACCCGTGACGCGCGCATCATTGGCGTCGACCCTGATCATGACCTGGCCGTGCTCCAGATCACCGGGAAGACCGACACCCTCATGCCCTTGGAGATCGGCACCTCCCAGGACCTTCGCGTCGGTCAACGCGTGTTGGCCATCGGCAATCCCTTCGGGTTAGATCATACCCTCACCACCGGTGTCGTCAGTGCTCTAGGTCGTTCAATTAAATCGGTCAATGACCGCACGATTGAGAACGCCATCCAAACCGATGCGGCCATTAATCCCGGCAATTCCGGTGGACCGCTCCTCAACAGCGCAGGAGAACTCATTGGCGTCAACACCCAGATTGTCAGTCCCAGTGGAGCCTACGCGGGCATCGGCTTTGCGGTGCCGGTCGACATTGTCAAACGTGTCGTCCCCCAACTCATTCAATATGGAAAAGTCATTCGCCCCGGTCTTGGCATCTCCCTCATCCCGGATTCCATCGCCACCCGCTGGGGGATCAAAGGCCTCGTGATCGCCAAAGTCCTGCCGGGAAGTATGGCCGACAAGGCAGGCCTGCAAGGCTTAGAAGAAACCAAAACCGGACGGATTCGCTTAGGTGATGTCATCACGACTATTGATGGAGAAGCCATACGCACCTATGACGACCTCGCCCGACTATTAGACCGGCATAATGTCGGAGATCACATTAAACTCGGCATTCGCCGCAGCGGCAAAGAACAAACCCTCTCCCTCCAACTCCAAGCCGTCCAATAAGCCATCAACCAGAATCATCCTCCGTCAATACCTCTGGATGTCCTCATCAAGCATCCATCTTCTCGTCTCCGTCATCCCCGACTGTTGTTATCGAGCATCCATCTTCACATTTTCCCCACCACCTTCAGACCAGCCAACCAGGCTGACGCGTAATTCATCAGGCAGACCATTGACCAGACGCCTGCCGGCTGGCCCCAGGGAGGGACGCTCTTCGCATCTAGCGGCCCTTGTTTGAGCCCCGCGAGTTGGGCCCCTCTTCAAAGGGTTAGCGTCCCTCCCCTCTAATAAGGCCAGACGGGGCGTCAATGGTTTTGGCCACTTTTGCCGAAACAACAGTGACTCGTCGTCCGAGAACGAAACCCCGGCACCTTATTTCCCCTCACCATCATTCCTAAGATCTCCTCTGTCTCATATGCAGTCCCTGAAATTTTTGTACTACACCTTCCGACGCCTTCCGGGCAGCCTCAGAGGCAAACATCCGCACAAATTGGCGGGCCTTGTTTGAGCAACGCGAGTTGGCCCGCCTTCCTACACTCGGTGTTTACCTCTTGTAATATGGCTGAACGAGGCGTCAAAGGTTTTGGCCACTTTTGCCGAAACAAAAGTGGCTCGTCGTCCGGGGACGAAACCCCGGAGGACCTGAAAAGGAAGTTACGCACCAAGCAAGCGCTCCGCTCCCGGACCGCCCCCCGGCATCAAAAAAA
>JBATLR010000050.1:0-6328 GCA_049289415.1 Nitrospirales bacterium | reverse complement strand
GGCGCATCGGGTGTGTCACCCGACCGCCTCCAAGATGCAATTTCACCTGGCCCGCCACCAGTAGGCATTTATCGATATTATGGTGCAGGATATGACCGAAGGTCTCTTGGTACGCCTTGGACAGTTGAATGGAAACCGCTTCAGCAATGGCATCACAAATGGTATCGGGATGCCCCCTGCCTTTCCGTTCGACAATTTCAAGAGGTTGCGCGTCAACCGGCACGGCTGGTCCCTGGTGAATCAGAATACGCGTCTTCATCCTAAGCATCCATTAGGGAGCCGTGATGTCACCGGACTTGTCTCGCAAGGTCTTCACCAATTCTTCATAGGAGGAATCTCGAATAATGCGATCGAATTGAACCCGGTAATTTTTCACAAGACTCACTCCATCGACCACGACATCGTAGACCCGCCAGTCGCCATCTTTGAGTAGGAGCCGGTAATCGAGAGAGATTTCCGTTTTGTTTGACACAATGGCGGTCTGTACTTCTGCAAAGGAATCTTTCAGCCGTTCCTTGAGATACTGAACTTTTTCTCCGGAATAGTTCTCAATTTTGCCGGCATAGGTTTTCGAAAGAAGCGATTGAAACAATGAGGCAAACTCCTGATGCTCCGCTTCACTTCGATTCCTCCAATGTGCGGCCAGTGATCGTTTGGCCATCTCTTCAAAATCAAAATGTTGTCCAATAATCTCCTCCAACAATTGCCGGCGATGGGTCGCTTGATCCGGCGTCTTGAGACCTTCGTCGCTCACCAATCGGATGACCTCATCGATAGTGCCTCTGACCACGACGGTAGGAGCTTCCACTCCCAGGGCAACGCTCACCAAACTGAGAGCCATCAAAACACATAGGGCTCGGAGAGAAATCCTTTTGACCATGGAACATGGGCCGCTCACGCAAAACCTCCTTTCCTTTCCAACAAATACACCCTTCTTTCCCGGGTAGTTGTGTGTAACACCCTGCATATACTTTTAAAAAGAGAGATAATCACCGGCCTGCTTTTTTCATCGCTGCAGCCGCGGTCACACATCTCCATGAACAACCATCCCAAACAGCGTGAAAAATGTCCAGAGAATGAAAATGCAACTTATATACCCTGCTTGACGATTGGCGGGGATGAGACAAAAATCACGTCATGCCCGACAGTATTCATCCGGCATCCCTCAGGGCTTCATTGCGGATAATTCACCGCTAATAACCGGCGGGATGACGAAAGAGAAAGGTTGTCCATAAAGGCATGAGGCTTGCTTCAACTCATGTAGGAGCACAGATTTTGTTTTCATGGTGATTACGGAAACAATAGCATACACACGTTGCAACCATTACAAGACCGAGGCCAACACATGAAACAAGATAACGTAGAACGGCTAAAGGTAAAAATTTGTGGAAAAACAATCGTGTCTATCGAACCATCCAGATGGTCGGGGGAAGTCAAATCTCTCATGAAGAATCAAGAGTTTTTATCCATCACCTTAAGTGACGGAACAGTTCTGGAGGTTGGAGGGTTGTATATTCGAGATGGAAGTCATAACTGATTTCGTCTCAAACCGTTGAGATTTTCATTCACTCCATCCGTGTGAAAAGACTTTCGCGGGGTTATGAGTGAAAGAGAGAGGAGGAACACATGGGTCTTCATGCGGTCGCCACCGTCGGCCACAGAACCATCCAACAAATCGCCACACTCCATGATTTCCGTTTTCATCAGGATCAGAATGGATTGGCCATAACACAAGAACTTCTCACATCTTCCTTGCCAGGCGCGCCGGTTGTCGATCCTAACGGGCACTGCGTTGGGTTCATCAGCCAATTTGATGTGCTGGCCGTGCTGGAAGCGGGTCGGGATGTCAGCCAATTAACCGCAAAGGAAATTATGGTGCCGGACCCTATCGCTATTCCTATTTCCACCACATTAGCGGAGGCTGTCAAAATCATGAAAGACCATCATTTTCTGGTACTTCCAGTGGAGGAAAATGGTGTGGTGAGAGGATGTCTGACCCGGCAGGATCTTTTACGAGCATGGGTAGGTTTGGGATTAGAGCAAAAAGACTAAGCGAAATTTGAACACAAGAAAAGTGTTGCAATTTGGGTCCATGGAAAAGGGAAGAGGTGTCGCAAGATGCGACAAAATCGCATTTCCATGAATCGTACTGGCTTCACCCGATGAAAAAAGAACAATGCCTTCTCAGTCTGGTCATATCCGTTTTCAGTTGTGTCTGCATCTTGTTATGGCTTGGAGAAGTCCGGGCTCAGCAGACCACTATGATCTCTGCGGGAGAAACCATTTATCGTCTGCATTGCCTCCGGTGTCATGGGAAGGCGGGAGACGGAAGGGGCCCGGATTCATCAGCATTAATCGTGCCCCCAACAGATTTCCATTCTCCGGAATCCACAGCCAAAAGCGAGTTAGACCTTCGTGCGATCGTTATTTGGGGCTTGGTTTTTAGCCCCATGCATGGTTGGTGGGATCGATTGAGTTCAGAGGAGATTCGAGAGGTGATCAGCTATATCCGCCAATTAGCCCCCTATCAACCCGATATTTAAAAAGAGAAGTGGACAACTCAAAATAGGAGGGATCCTGATGCCTCTCTACGATTACAAATGTCTCAAATGTGGCAAGGAATGCCTTCTAGCCCTCACGCTGAAAGAACATGAAACCGGGGCCGCAACATGTCCCTCATGTGGAAGCAAAGAACTAGAGCAACTGATCACAAGCTTTATTGCAAGAACCAGTTCGAAAAGTTGACGCCTTCAGAGACTGCTGGGCGCCGGAGCAAAATTCTTCGCCTGAAAATTTGGAGTGGGGCGACGAAATGAATTGCTTCACCTTCAATCGCTCGAACGGTATGGTTATTTTTGCCTTTTCCTAATTCTCCCCTTCTTTTTCTCCCATAGAAAAAACATGGCATCCGAAAGGATCGAGACGGACGTACAATCCGCTTTGGAGGAGATCCTCTCGCCTACCCTCAAAGGATAGATCGCTGAACTGGTCATACAAGGTGTAGAGGGGAAACTTGTGCGATTCCATCCCAAGCTCTCCGTTCAGGCGAATATACGCTTGGCCAACCATGGGACTCAGGTTCACCGCGATGAGTCTCCAATCCCGGTCGGTTGTCCATTGATACGCCATGATATTATGGAAAGAGTCGTCGCCGGCCGAACGCACAGTGAGCATGGCCCATTTCCCGGCGTGAAACACGTCTTCATTGGTGATCGCCAGAATTCGGTCATAAAACGCGACGGTCGCTTCATCAGGGGGTTCGTCCTGGGCTCGACAGAGTTGAACCGGAATCCGGATACGTTTTCCAGTGAGTTGCCCTTGATGATACAAACGCATGCCCGGCAATGTGGCCATCAGGACTCCGACCGCAGGGAGACGGACGTTACCAAACGCCACAGCACTTCTCGGCTCATCGTGATTCTCCAAAAACCGCACCAGTTTGCTTTGAAAGATCGTATCAGCCTGAAGATGCAAGGCGACCTCATGTGGGGTCGAATGGCGAAGCCGATCATACAATCTTTTGTCGTAGGTAAAGTGAAAACCAAGTTGTTGAAGCTCCCATTCACGATCCCAATATACCTCTGCAATCCACATACAATCCGGCAGGAGGGAGATGGCTTCTGTCCAGAACTCCCCGGAAGGGAAGACCTCGCCCTTCACATGATTTTTCCACGTCTGTGTAAACACCTCATTGAGCACCAACATCGCCATATCACAGCGAACGCCATCACAATAATTGGCAATTTGTTGCAATTCGCGAATCAGCGCCTTACGCGTATCAGGATTGAAGTAGTCTAATTGCGCGGTGTCCGTCCATGCAGGACAATTGGGATCCTTGCCATGCGCAAGATATCGAATGCCTTTTGATGTTTCGATGGGAAAAAACTTCGAAGGGAAGTTTGTAACATCCCTGGAAGTCCCTTGAACATAGTACTCCGGATGTCTGGTGGTCCACTCATGATCCAATGCGGTGTGATTGGGCACAAAATCCAGAATCAATTTGATCCCGCGGTCATGAAGTTTTTCCAATACGTCCTTCAATTGCTCCCAGGACCCCAGCTCAGGATCAGGCTGATACGCCCGAATAGCATAGGGGGAACCCACGACCTCGTATTCCTGCCAATCGGGAAGCGCTTTGGCATATTCTTTCTGTAAATCAGCATGTTGTCTGGCAATCCGCCGGCCCAGAGGACTGCGCTCCCATAGGCCCATGAGCCACAGACAATCAAATCCCTTTGCCTGAAGCTCATCCCATTCATGATCAGGCACGTCGCCAAGACGAATCGTTCGGTTCATTTTCTGAGAGAGGTCATGCAACCACACCCACGTATTGATTTCATAGAGGTGCGGGTGTGGGCGAGATGAAAAAACCGAAGATTGCGGTTTCATAAGATTCCATCCCCTCGGTCTCATTCAAGTTGACTGAGGGATTCTACACGATCAGGGATTTGATCGCAGCGACAGTGCTCCCGACCATAAAGGTATGGGAGGAGAGGCACGAAATTCAACAGATAAACCGGACAGTCCCTGGAATAAAAAATCCATTGTGAACAGCCGATCGGGGGGCAAGGATCTCCTCATAAATGAGACACCTTCCATAATGATAACCAAAGCCTATTTCCCGAAAGATCTGCTCGATAGGAAAGATGTTATTGGAAATCCTATCCCTCATGATGACCGGCAGTATGAACCATCAGGCGTTGCCCCCGGCCGGTTCAGTTCATCGTTATTACCTTAACGCGTCTCCATGCTGGGCATGTGAACCGATAGAGGCGGAGAAATTTACAGGTGGTAATCTCCCGCAGCCTCAGGCTGATAGAGGATCTCCTCTATTTTTAACTTCCTCGTCCCTATAGGGACCTGCCATTCAATACTGTCCCCGACCCTATACCCGAGAATGGCCGTTCCAACCGGGGCAAGAATAGAAATCTTTCCTGTCGCAGTATCCGCATCACGCGGAAAGACCAACGTATACTCCAGCTCTTCCCCTTTGCTCATGTCTGATAGCCGGACGCGTGAGTTCATCGTGACGACATCAGCGGGAATATCCTTTGGGAGAACGATATGTGCCCGATCCAGTTCTTCCATTAAGCTTTCCAGATGAATGCTGGTGCTCTTGCTACCTTTGAATGTTTGCCAGACTCCTAAGAGTTCAGTGAGTCGATTCAGGTCGAATTCCGTAATATAAATGTCCCGGCGCTCCATCGCATGACTCCTTAAAAGAATAAACAGGGTAAACGAAAACATCTCAGGCATCCACATGAAGGAGGATACCGCAACAATCTAGGTGGCTGAATGATAGTAAGGGAGCAGGCCATACATCGACACACCCGGCGTTATTTCAATGGAGCGTGAAAACTAATACGGCCACTTCCAATCTTTAATTTCCGGCATATCGTCGCCGTACTTGGCGATGTATGTTTTATGATCAATCTTTTTATCGCGAATCGCCTGTTTGGCATAAGCCGCAAGATATCCCAGTTTCGGCACACGGTCGATCACATCCGCCACCAGATGATACCGGTCAAGGTCATTAAGAACAACCATATCAAACGGGGTGGTCGTCGTGCCTTCTTCTTTATAGCCTCGAACATGAAGATTTTTATGATTTGTCCTCCGGTACGTCAAACGATGGATCAACCAGGGATATCCATGAAAAGCAAAGATGACGGGTTTATCCGTCGTAAAGAGCGTATCGAACTCCTTGTCGGACAACCCATGGGGATGCTCGCTCTGCGGTTGAAGCTTCATGAGATTCACCACATTCACCACTCGAACTTTCAGATCGGGGACCTGCTTGCGAAGCAGGTCCACCGCAGCCAAGGTCTCCAGGGTGGGAATATCTCCCGCACAGGCCATGACCACATCAGGTTCTCCGCCTTTGTCGTTACTGGCCCATTCCCAAATCCCGATACCGGCAGTACAATGCTTGATGGCCGCATCCATACTGAGAAATTGCAGACCCGGTTGTTTTCCAGCCACAATGACATTGACAAGATTTCGACTTCGAAGACATTTATCCGTGATGAATAACAAGCTATTGGCATCAGGCGGCAGATAAATTCTGATGACTTCGGCTTTTTTATTGGCCACATGGTCGATAAACCCAGGATCCTGATGAGAAAATCCATTGTGGTCCTGCCTCCAGACATGGGACGTCAAGAGATAATTCAGTGACGCAATGGGTCTCCGCCACGGAATCTCACTCCCCGTCACCTTCAACCACTTGGCATGTTGGTTGAACATGGAATCGATAATATGAATAAATGCCTCGTAGCAGGAGAAAAATCCGTGACGTCCGGTCAACAGATAGCCTTCCAGCCAGCCC
>JBATLR010000049.1:0-3780 GCA_049289415.1 Nitrospirales bacterium | reverse complement strand
CAGCACCCCCAGTCGCTTCATGGTCTAGATATAATTGTTGGCGGTGGTGAGTGGAAACGTCTGCCCCCGCTTTTTGCCTTTCGCCCGATAAAATCGATGTCCTCTTGTCATGGCGCTGGATTGAATTCCGGCAAACTCTAAGGTGAGCGATTGATCCCCTAATAGCGCGACCACCCAGCGAATCGGACGACCGAATTTTGCCCGCGAGGCATTCCAGCGCATCGATTTCGGAAAGGCTAATTTACTTAAGATCTGCGGAAGCGCCTCCGTGATCACCCGTTTGGCCGACTGACCTCGTTGATGCGTTTCGACCGCCATATAGGTCCCTTTTGGAGTTTCTTTCATACGAAGCTGGTCAACGGGCACCCCTTGAGATTTGGCAAACCCCCATGCCGCCTTGGTGGGCTGTCCCGAAGCATCGAAGGCTGCAGACACCGGAGGGCCCAATATGTCTTGAGTCAAAGAAGCTTGCTGAGGTTCCACCCCTTTGACCAGCAAGGCTAAGCGCCGAGGTGTGCCAACGGTCCTCAAGGACTCATACTTCAACCGACTGTCCGCCAAGAGCCGTTGCCCAAGATTTGCCAGGTCTTCCAATGCCTGGGGAAGAACAGCC
The DNA here is from genome assembly GCA_049289415.1 of Nitrospirales bacterium. Taxonomy (GTDB): domain Bacteria; phylum Nitrospirota; class Nitrospiria; order Nitrospirales; family UBA8639; genus Nitrospira_E. Next base: position 3,167 of record JBATLR010000049.1, on the reverse strand, counting down.
GACGGCAATTCTTCCGTCCCAATTTCTAATAAAAAAGGTACAGTCTTGGGCTGAGATTTCGAGACCGACTTGGCCTTGACATTTTTGCGGGGTGCTCTTGATGTTGCCATACGCGTATTTACCACAACCCCACATCGGGGCATCGATTCAAATAATCTTTTGTTTTCTATGAGGACGGGCGGAAGCCGCCGCGTGGCGTAAGAGTGGGAAGCCCATCTGCTCCCGTTGCCCAAGATAGGCTTGAGCACATTTCCTGGCAAGATTCCGGACCCGGCCGATATAGCCTGTCCGTTGGGCCACACTGATCGCCCCTCTCGCATCCAACAAGTTAAAGAGGTGGGAACATTTCATACAGCAGTCGTAGGCCGGTAACACCAGTCCCCGAGGATGCTCCAGTAACTGCTGGCATTCCTTTTCGTAGCGATCAAAGCTGGTCTGAATCAAATCCACATCCGCCGCCTCAAAGTTATAGACGGAAAACTGAACTTCGGACTCATGATAGAGTTCGCCGTATCGAACGTCTTCTGTCCACATCAGGTCATATACGTTATCGACCTGCTGTAAATACATGGCAATGCGTTCCAACCCGTAGGTTAACTCCACCGTGACCGGATCTAACTCCAACCCCCCGATCTCCTGAAAGTAGGTAAATTGCGTGATCTCCATTCCATCTAACCGGACCTCCCATCCCAACCCCCAAGCCCCTAACGTGGGAGACTCCCAGTCATCCTGAAGAAATTGAATATCATGTTGATAGGGATCTAACCCCAAATGGGCAAGGCTTTGGAGATACAGATCCTGCGAATCCGCAGGAGCCGGTTTCAACACCACCTGATATTGGAAGTAATGCTGAAGTCGATTCGGATTATCTCCATATCGTCCATCGGTTGGTCTTCGACAGGGTTCAATATAGGCCGCACGCCAAGGCTCAGGGCCGATCGCGCGAAGAAATGTCGCCGGATTAAATGTCCCAGCCCCTTTTTCAGTGTCATACGGCTGAGTCAAAATGCAGTGGTGGGATTTCCAAAACTGATGAAGGGAGAGAATAATATCTTGAAAGGTCACAACACTTGACCTTGGCCCCTAGGGTGCCCCTGGAACAGCCGAGCAATGAGGTATGCCATGATTAATTCCGTTCGTTCTCTGCACGTAAAGAGAAAAGTTTTACCGTAGCAATAAACCCTATACCAGTCAAGATAATCAGAATGGAAACAACCCATACGCGGAAGAGATCAGGAAAGAAAATTTTGACGTCCGCACCTTGTTTTTTTCTGGAGTCTCAAGTATATTTCGCGACTTGTTTATCCATTGAGGAGGGGTTCGACCAATGAAACCATTTTCTAGAATGTTCCTCTATGCTTCCTTCGGCCTCGCAAGCTTGACCATGGGCTGCGCTGAGATGAATGGCGGCGCAACTGGTGCAAGTGGATCGGCAGCTTCTCCAGCTTCACCATCGTCAAACGCTGAAACCACAGCCGTAACGACAGGACCGACCCGAGTCTCTACCGGCACGCAAGGCGACACGCTTGAAGCCTGTATTTCACGGATACCTAGTGATGCAACTGAAGGCCAGAAAATGCTCGCCACGTTGAGTTGCGAACGTGACGCCAAGGCCAGAACCTCCATTGACGCTGTCCCAGGCAAATAAGATATCGCTTGCTGGTGGCTGACTGACACCAGCAAGCATTCTGTCAGTCGTCTCCATTCGCATTTCTAAATTCCGCTAGACAATCGAAGTCCCTCAGGTCTTTGAGGTTCTTAAATTTCCGACCTAAGCCATTAAAAAATCCAAGACTTTGCAGTTGCCTGACAATCTTTTTGTGATTTCCTCGATAAAGCATTCATAATTTTGAAAAACGATCTTTGACGAGGATCGTGCCCTCCATGCCGGTGTGCCCTTTTATCCAACAGCGAAAAGGAAAGAGACCGGCAGACGCGGTGAAAGACAACTCAATCGATTGACCAGGCTCAAGGACAACGGCATTGGCTTCTTGAAGCACCACCTTTGGCTGATGCCATTGGACGCCAGCCTGCGACCCGAACAATTCCCGGCTGTGAAACACATGTCGTTCCCGTCCCTGATTTCGAATCAGAAGACGAAGAGGCTGGTCGGATACCCATTCAATCCGGGTAGGATTAAATCGAAACTCTTCAGCCGTCACCATGATAGTGGATGAACCACTCCATTCACACGAACCCTGCAGAACGAAGCAGGAGAGGCAACCGATGATCCACCACAATCTAGGGCGGGCCGTTCGGCAAATCCACCCCCCTGGCGGGAGATCCATTTACCGAATTTCATCAACACCTCCTGAATGAAACCCATCCAAGCCCTCTATTTCGGAACACGATTGGGACCACGATTCCCCTCCTTTCAAAAATCACATGCACACGACAAGGAAGTTCTGACATAATGACCCATGTCCTCATCTATCGTCCTCAAAGGAATCCAGTTGGCCGCACGATGCGGGGTCACTGAAACGGAAAGACAGCAACCCCAACCTCTGCTGGTCGATCTGATCTTCCGATGCCCCAATCAATCGGCCTTTCAGAGTGATCAAATTTCCGATACGGTCGATTACGGAACAATCACACAACGAATTCAGGACATTGGGGAAGGGCAGGCCTTTTCGCTGATTGAAACATTAACGGAGAGAATCTGCCAAGCCCTGCTTCATGAATTTCCCATTACCCGTCTCAAAATATGGGTCAGAAAAATCCGCCCTCCGTTGAAGAGCATTGAGGGGTCTGTCGGGGTCCAATTGATCCGATCGCGCAAACCAATCGCCTCCCTTGATCACAAGCATCTTTCTCCATTTCTTGTAGACCAGCTCTCCCGACTTCCTCACGGAAAGGTGTTGGATGTGGCAACGGGACGTGGCCGTCATGCCATGTATCTGGCTTCCAAAGGGTTTTCGGTTCATGGCATCGATCGCGATGCCGACGCGCTACATGAGCTTCAGGAGCAAGCCCAAGAAGCGGACCTCTCCTCGATAACGACCGAATGCATCGACTTAGAAGCAAATCCGCAACATCCCCCCGACTTGGGCACAGCCGTGTACGATGCGATTATCGTCTTCTTCTACTTGTACCGACCGCTCTTTCCTCAACTGGTTAACGCCCTGAAATCCGGTGGCGTCATCATGTATGAAACCTTCCTTCTGGAC
>JBATLR010000048.1:0-8119 GCA_049289415.1 Nitrospirales bacterium | reverse complement strand
CTTTTTTGCTCTTGAAAATAATCGTTATTCAACGCTCTCATGAAGGTTATTGAGCAACCATCGGGCCAAAAGAAAACCGGCCACTCAGACAGGATCCAAGTGGCCGGTTTCAATGAGGTTTTGTAATTGTGGAGTGATGAGTTCCTGAGCGGTATTCCCAATATTTTTTCCCAATATTTCGTGACGGTCACAACATATTGGGAATCGCTCCTACTTTTTTCTTGTAATTTTCAGCTTCTTCATTCGGGCTTCCAAGGTGGTGGGTTTCAATCCCAGCATCTCCGCGGCCCCGTCCTTTCCACTGACCCGCCAACCTGTTTGTTCCAGGATATCCATGATATGCAGCCGCTCACGCTCCTCCAATGTTAGGACAGATGGCACCACCCCGCTTCCCCGTGCCCCCGTCGACAATTCGATGGGTTCCAGGGAAGATCCTTCCGTGAGAATGACGGCCCGTTCGATGACATGTTCCAACTCGCGGATATTCCCGGGCCAGGCATATTGTCGCAACGCCGCCATCATCGACGCTGGAATCCGGTCGATTCTCTTTCCTAAATTCGTGGCACATTTCCGCACAAAATATTGCGCCAGGAGCGGAATGTCCCCTTCCCGTTCCCGAAGGGAGGGGAGATGAATCGGAAACACGTTCAGACGATAGTACAAATCGGACCGATACTGCCCGGTGCGGGACAGGTGCTCGAGGTCCCGGTTGGTGGCCGCGATGACCCGGACGTTGACCTTAAAGGTTTGCGTCCCTCCAACCCGTTCAAACTCCCCCTCTTGGAGGACCCGTAGCAGCTTCGCCTGCAAGTCCAGAGGCAGTTCGCCGATTTCGTCCAGAAAAATCGTCCCTTTGTCGGCCAATTCAAACCGTCCGATTTTTTTGGTCAACGCTCCGGTAAATGCGCCCTTCTCATGCCCGAAGAGTTCGCTTTCAATCAAGCCGGCAGGAATGGTGGCACAATTCACTTTGACCAGCGGCTTGGACTTGCGAGGACTCAGGTTATGTATGGCCCTGGCGATCAACTCCTTCCCGGTTCCGGTCTCGCCCGTCACGAGTACGGTGGAATCGGTGGGAGCCACCCGCTCGACGTTGCGCAAAACTTTTTTCAGAGTCGATGACGATCCAATCACCTCTTCAAAATTGTGCACACTTTGGATTTCCTCCCGCAGATACGTATTCTGCGCTTCAAGCCTGACCTTTTCCTGTTCCATGAGGACTTTGTCGGTGATATCCAGGAACATGGTTCGGGTATAGGTCCCGCCGGGATCGGGCTTGGACCACCATTGAATCCACAGGGGTTTCCCCGTGTCCTTGCGGCGCAATTCCAGCACCACCCCGCTGGTATCGGTGCCTTGGCCAATCGCATCAAATGCCTCTTTCATCCGCTTTTGCGCGTCCGGAGTCTCGGGGATAAACGATTTGCCATACGTTCCTTCCACCTGATCAGGCGTGATGCCCAGGGTATTCATCGCCACACGGTTCGCCCGGATAAACCTGGAATCCAGTCCTTCGTTCACATAGGCAATCGGTGCCTCATCGAACAGGTCCCGCAATTGTTCTTCACTTTCCGCAAGCCTGGCATGGATTTTCTGGCGTTCCAATTCTGCTCCGGCCCTGGCGCCGAAAATTCGAAAGAGCGGAAGCAGCCTGGCGTCCATGGGCATGGGTCGCACATCCAGCGCGGCCAGGTGCCCCAGCACTTCACCGGCCTGGTTGAGCAACGGAATGGCCAAATAACTTTCTGCGCCCAGATCGGCCAGCCCTTTTTCATGTGGAAATATTTCTTGAACACGTTCAGGGAAATGGCAGATTTCTCCGGCAAGCACTTGTTGGCAGGGGCTATGGTTCAGATCATATTCAAAGTTTTCAATGAAGGCCTCGCCGTTCCAAAAGGCCAGAGTTCTCACCCGTCCGGGATCTGCCATGAGTTGCCCCACAAAGGCGTACCGGACACCCAGCGCCTTTGCCAGGTTGCAAGCCAGTGCCTGGAAAAACTCCCCTCCGGAGGTCGAAGCAGTGCCTTCATCGACGAGCCGCAGAATGGAATCACTTTTTCTGAGGGCTTGGTCCAAGGCCGCCCGTTCAATTTCCGCCACCGCCCGAGCGGCGAAAATACGCATAATGGAAGCCGTATAGTCCCCGTTGGGCATCGGCTTATCATCGAGCACCGCCAGATGCCCGGCCACCTTTCCGGAAGCATTGATGAGGGGAAGGCCGCAATAACTGATGGCGCCCCAGTCTTTAATGACCTGGACTCCGGGGTAACAATCGGCCAAGCCGTCGGCATGATGGACCACCTGATGATTCAAAACCACGGCACAGGGACCACCAGCCGGCACCTGGAATCGAGGGACTAATCCTTTCGGCGACCATCCGGCTTTTGAATAAAAACATCCGTCCGCTCGATTGAATTCCGACAGGTAGGCATATTTCACTCCCAGCGCCTTAGCCAGCTCCTCGACCAACGTGTCAAAAAATTTCTCTCCCGTCTGCGCCTCCACCCCTTTGATCACTCGCTGGAGCAGTTCGTCCTGGAGCACAGCGACGACACCGAGGGAGGACATCTGAGCGGAACCGTCCGAAGGGACGGACTCTCCCTCTGAGTGAAATGGAGACATGGTGCGTACCTCAGCCATTACACCCTCCTCTGAAATGGCAATGCGTGAGAAAAACCTGGCCGCTTTGAGTAGGACCCTACCGGCGCTATTATCTCCAAGGAGCCGGGTGAAAGGAAATAGAGCGGTTGCCGGATTATCCCGACGACTTTCCTAACGTTCCCTTGACCGCGGATCAGACTGAATATAGGGTTCTACACCTACAGCGTTCATTATTCTGAATAGATAAATCTTGATGGGGACCATTGAACATCTGAGGATGACCAGAAGACCGGGTGGAAGACACCCTCAACAGCATTGTCATGCTGAGCAGCGCGAAGCATCTGGCTGAGCCATGGCGTAGGTGGGTTAGGCCCAGATCCTTCGCTGCTCTCAGGATGACACCGGGAGGCAAGGACTCTTCTAGAGCTTGCCCTGAGATTGGCCGAAAGGCTTGTTCTGAAAACTACATCGAATGGGTCGAACCATAATTTTCGTAAAATGCTTGACCGACTTCTCCTGGGCCCCTGTCATTCGGTTCCGGAACCGGTCAAGGAAAATTGCACGGCATGGAGGGATTTTCCGGAGGTTGATCCCCCTACCATCCTGGCGGAATACCTGGGACAGTTTACGATTTTTTCGTGATACACTAGGCGTGAAGATCGTGAGAGAACATGAAAATTGTGAAACGGAGCAGGGAGGCCCGACAGTACTCGTTGAACGGCCAAACGACCTCTTCCTCAGCAGACCTGTTTGGCGACCAACCCTTCACCCACCTTTGTGACACATTGCCAACATCTCAGAACATGTTTCAGGTATCGGAGCCTGGGAGCATCCCGACGTCGGACCTGGGATTTTCTCGTGAGCTGATGGTTTGGATCCCGAACGGACATGTCCTGCAAATTATCCAACGATAACCCGTCAAGCATCTGTTCATAGGGAGCCCCATCCATGGCCAAAAGCACATCTCACCTGACCATCGAGGAAGAACGCTTAGAAGAATCCAAAAAGCGGACGGTACATTGGAAGCGGTGGGGACCCTATCTGAGTGAACGCCAATGGGGCACGGTCCGTGAGGATTACAGTCCGAATGGCGATGCCTGGGAAGATTTCTCCCATGACCAGGCCCGCTCACGCGCCTATCGGTGGGGCGAGGATGGCATCGGTGGCATCTGCGACCGCCACCAGCAGATTTGCTTTGCGCTGGCGCTCTGGAACGGAAAAGATCCGATTCTGAAGGAACGCTTGTTTGGCTTGACCGGGAACGAAGGCAATCATGGGGAAGACGTCAAAGAATATTACTTTTATCTGGACTCTACGCCCACGCATTCCTACATGAAGTTCTTGTATAAATATCCCCAACACCCATTTCCATATACCCAATTGATCGAAGAAAACCGGAAGCGGGGCAAACACGATTGGGAATATGAGTTGATGGACACGGGTGTGTTTGATGACAACCGGTATTTCGACGTGTTTCTCGAATATGCCAAAGCAACGCACGAGGACATCCTGATCCGGATTACCGCCCATAACCGGGGTCCTGATTTTGCGGAACTTCATGTGTTGCCGACCATCTGGTTTCGCAACACCTGGTCCTGGACGCCGCATGCTCCACGTCCCACTCTCAATCGGGATGAAGACCTTGGCGATGCGCAGGCCATCCACCTGGATCATGAACAATACGGGTCGCGATGGTTGTTATGCGAAGGCACTCCGGACATGCTCTTTACCGAAAATGACACCAACACGCAACGGCTCTATGGAGTGCCCAACGCCAGCCCTTATGTCAAAGACGGGATCAATGACTATATCGTCGCCGGCACACAAGGGACGGTAAATCCCGCACAAGTGGGAACGAAGGCTGCGGTCCATTATCATCCGTTGATTGCCCCCGGACAAAGCATCACCTACCGACTGCGATTGACCAACCTCCCTCCAACCGAGGGCCAGTTGGGCGAAGAGTTCGAAACCATTTTCCCGGCACGCCAGCAGGAGGCGGATGATTTTTTTGCTAAACGACTCGGAACGTGCCATTCCGCCGATGCCCAAAATGTTCAGCGTCAGGCATTTGCGGGGATGCTGTGGAGCAAACAGTTTTATCATTTTGACGTCCGCACCTGGCTAGCCGGCGACCCCACAGGACCGCCGCCGCCCGCAGAGCGAAAAAATGGCCGGAACACGGATTGGAAGCACCTCTATAATGAAGACATCATTTCCATGCCCGACAAATGGGAATATCCCTGGTTCGCGGCCTGGGACCTTGCCTTTCATTGCGTGCCACTAGCCCTGGTGGACCCGGACTTCGCAAAAGATCAGCTTCGTCTATTGGTCAGAGAATGGTACATGCATCCCAACGGACAAATTCCGGCGTATGAATGGGCGTTCGGCGATGTAAATCCCCCCGTCCACGCCTGGGCCACCTGGCGGGTGTATAAAATTGAAAAACGCATCCGGGGCAAAGCCGACCGGGTATGGTTAGCCAAGATTTTCCATAAACTCCTGCTGAACTTTACCTGGTGGGTGAACCGGAAAGATGCCGAAGACCGGAATATTTTTCAAGGAGGGTTTCTCGGACTGGATAATATCGGCCTCTTCGACCGGTCCGCGCCGCTTCCCACCGGCGGATATATCGATCAATCCGACGGCACCAGTTGGATGGGCATGTACTGCCTGAATATGCTGGCCATTGCCTTGGAACTGGCACGGCACGATCCGGCCTACGGCGATGTAGCCAGCAAGTTCTTTGAACATTTTGTCTACATCTCGCACGCCATCAATCACATCGGAGAAGGCAATCACGAAGCCTCCCTATGGGATGAGACCGACGGATTTTATTATGACATGTTGCATTTCCCGGACGGCCATTCTCAACAAATGAAGGTCCGGTCCATGGTGGGACTGATCCCGCTCTTTGCCGTTGAGACGTTGGAACCGGAAGTGGTGGATGCCTTGCCGGGCTTTAAACGGCGCCTGTTGTGGTTTATCGAAAACCGCCCTGAATTCCGGCGTCATGTTTGCTCAACCAGCCTGCCGGATGGGAGTGTTCGCCGGATGCTCTCAATTGTGGATCAGGAACAACTCCCAAGGGTCATGAAGTACATGTTGGATGAAGAAGAATTTCTCTCTACGTATGGCATACGAGCCTTATCCAAATACCATCACGAGCATCCCTATGTGCTGCATCTGAATGGCAATGAACATCGCGTGGATTATGAACCGGCAGAATCCCGGACCGGCTTATTCGGCGGCAACTCCAATTGGAGAGGACCGATTTGGTTCCCGGTGAATTTTCTGCTCATCGAATCGTTACAAAAATTCCATCATTTCTTCGGAGATCATCTCACCGTGGAATGCCCGACCGGATCAGGATCGCAACAGACATTGTGGCAAGTCGCGGCGGAAATTTCCCGTCGCCTCAATCGCCTCTTCCTTCGTGATACTTCGGGCCATCGACCCGTCAACGGGGGAGTCGCCATGCTTCAGAACGATCCTCATTGGCGGGATTATCTGCTATTTTACGAATATTTCCACGGGGACAACGGGGCCGGATTAGGCGCCAGCCATCAAACGGGATGGACCGGACTTGTGACCAAACTGCTGGAACAATCAGGAGAATAGGATATGTCTCCCGACCGGAGGCACCAACACCAGGACACTCCACCTCCCCTACACACCTCTATCCTGCCACAGATCGTTGATTTTGGCAGGGAGATTTGTGGAGATATCTGGACGGCGGAACGCCGGGAATGGCTCCTCACCAACGGCATCGGAGGATTCGCCTCCGGCACGGTAGCCGGCTCTCTCACCCGGCGCTATCACGGACTGTTGTTTGCCGCATGCAAGCCACCCCTCGGACGCACCTTGTTAGTCAGCAAACTGGAAGAAACCGTGGAGTACCAGGAAAAGATCGTTCAGCTCTCCGCCAACCATTGGCATAGCGGAACCTTAGCGCCAACAGGTTTTTTATTCCTGGAGCGCTTCCGCCTGGAAGGCACGACACCGGTCTGGACGTTTGCCATCGGCAACGCATTAGTAGAAAAACGTATATGGATGGAACCGGGGGAGAATACCACTTACGTAAAATACTCCTTCAACAGAGGATCGCTTCCGATTCGCCTCAATCTGCGAGCCTTCATCAATCATCGGGACTACCATGCAATCACGCTGGACACCCTCCCGGAATTTTCAACCACGCCCATCCCTCATGGACTCCAGATTCTACCCGCAGGAGGTTCTCCGTTTATCCTATCCGCATCGGGAGGATCAGTTGACCCCGTCAATACGTGGTATCACAATTACGATCTACCGCTCGAACGCGAACGAGGACTTCCCGATCGCGAGCATCATCTGCACATCGGCACGTGGAACCTCGACTTGAAACCGGGCGAAGAGATCACCTGGATGGCCAGCACCCGTCTTAAGCCGTCCAGACCGGCCGCTTCGTGTTTCGAATCACGCCGACGTCATGAAATGGCATTGCTCCATTCGGAATCCACGGCAAAACAGTCATCCCCGAGTTGGCCGGACTGGATCCAACAGCTCACACTGGCCGCGGATCAATTTATCGCCTCCCGCCTCCTGACCCCGCACGACACCGGTCATACGATCATTGCGGGGTATCACTGGTTTGGTGATTGGGGCCGGGACACGATGATCAGCCTGCCGGGACTCACCCTGACCACCAGGCGCGTTGACATCGCTCGCAGCATCCTGTCGACCTTCGCGCAATATGCCAATCAAGGCATGCTGCCCAATCGTTTCCCCGACGCAGGGGAGGAACCGGAATACAACACCGTTGATGCGACGCTCTGGTACATCGAGGCCGTCCGCCAATATCTGGACACCACCGATGATCGCGCCTTTCTCAAAACGATCTTTCCCGTGCTTGTCGAGATGCTGGCGTGGTACCGCAAGGGGACCAGGTTTGGAATCGGGATGGATCCCGCTGATCACCTCCTTCATGCCGGAGAGCCGGGCGTACAGCTCACCTGGATGGATGCCAAGATCGGAGACTGGGTCGTGACTCCGCGGATCGGCAAACCGGTCGAAATCAATGCGCTGTGGTACCAAGCCTGGCTCACCTTGGGCCAATTGGCCAGGACCATGAAAGAGCCGCACGAAGAATTTCTCCAAACAGCCAAGGCCATCCACACATCCTTCCAACGGTTCTGGGACGAACGATTACACCGGTGTTATGACGTGCTGGACGGACCGCATGGCCATGATCCGGCCCCACGCCCCAATCAATTGTTCGCCGTGTCCTTACCACACAGTCCGCTCACCTACAAACAGCAACATGCTGTCGTGGATTATTGCGCCCAACATCTTTACACCTCTTACGGGTTACGCAGCCTGGGGCAGGACGATCTGCAATACGTAGGACAGTATGAAGGAGATATCCGGCAGAGGGATGTCGACTATCATCAAGGCACCATCTGGGGCTGGCTTCTCGGGCCTTTTGTGCTGGCACACTTTCGGGTCTATCGCAATCCGGAAGTTGCTCTGTCTTACCTTGCAC
>JBATLR010000047.1:0-2286 GCA_049289415.1 Nitrospirales bacterium | reverse complement strand
GACCTACTCATCAGGGATATTTTCCCGCATCTCCACTGAGAGAACCTTTTCATTCTCTTTTCAAGCTAGCACCAAACATAGCATTGGATTTGGTACGTGACATTTCTAACCACGCGATCACCACTTGGCAACAGCTGCATAACCTAGATTTCGAACGTCGAGGCAACCCCATTCCTGTAAAGTTATCCTTTCCATGGGGTAATCAAAATTTTTGGGGTAACAATCGAGAGTATTTGTGGTTTCGTGGGTGGTTTGGGCCCCAGGCTATCAAGTGTGCTTATCTAGCCCTTGAGTCCTGGGCCTTTAATGAACTGGATAATGGGAAATCGCCCGATCACGTTATCGAAACTGTTGTCAAAGGACATAATAGTGTTGCAGTTCTTGGAATTGCTGTTTCCATTTTGTTACGCACAAATCAGATCACTGAAGTCACATTGCAACTAATCTCATGTCAGAGGTTGTGGCACGCTGACCTTCATCGGTTTGTTTCAGAGCAAGGAAACAGCTCCTCCGGTTTTATTGGATTCAATAATGAGCGTCTTGATAAGACACATATAGAAGCTTTACAAAAAACCAATCAGTTGGCTTTTCGCAAGTCTGAACTCAGACAGTTAACCCCCTTATTTGTACTATCCAGTGCAAAGCGGATTAGGGATCATGCGCAGAAAGCTATAGAGAGTTTCCCTAACGAACTACCATTTTTATATGAAGAAGAAAAGGCTGACAAACAACAATGTGATGCGCTCAAGGCTACGGCAGAAAATTGGGCTGAATGGGGGCATGAGGAAAATTATATAGCCAAACCTCATCCAGAAGACAAAAGTCTCTCTGCCATTCAACTTGAAAACCCAAAACTTGACGAGCCGGAAGCAAAGTCTGCATTAGAGCGCCATGAGAAAATGACTTATGAATTTATTCTTTGGAATTGGGTTAATAAGACATTCGAATCTGGAAAAGTTCCAGAAGACTTTAAACTTTCCCAGGCTATTGATAGTGCTAAGCAAATCGATACCCCAGAACTTTTTCAAAACCGAAACGCAGAGGAAACCTCCGATTTAAAGTTAGGCGCAATCGCCGGAATTGCAGCAATTGCTCTTTGCAATCGTGATCTATCAACGGAATGCGAACGAGATTGGGCTCGAGAAGTGATTGGTCGCGCATTTGATACTCCAGAAATCCAGGATCACTGGTTCTCAGGCTCAATCATACCTTGGCATCCTTGCATATTTGTTGCGCGTGCGTTGGCCGGAGAAATAAAAGCCATTAATAATTCAGATGAATCTAAACAGCAGCTAATGGCACTTGGTGGTCATCCTCTAGATCAAGTTTCGTTAGAGGCGATACGGTGCATATTTGACTGCTGGGATGCTGACTCCCGTTTTGCATGGACCGGACTCGATTTAGCAATTAGGCTCTCAATTGGCTCCAAAACACGCGGAGTTCGATCGGCGTATGGTTACGACCCTGCTTATGATCAAATTAATCGGGAAAATGCAGTATCGTCTGCAATAACAGGCTACTTAGGGGAAGGAGATTATGCAAAATTAACTCCAATGCCAACTCCCTGGGTATACGCTCCAAGGAAGAATTTATATGGCAAAGGGCAAGACCAAGAATCGACATGGCAAGATCCTGAAATTTTCTGGAGATGGGACTATGCCCCAAAAGTTTTAAAGCTAGCGCCGATTGCCAAAATCATGAGTGATGAAAAGTTGCAGCCCCAATTCCTAGACCTTTGTGATCAGCTCCTGGAATGGACATTAGAAAGAATTAACCCTTCCTGGATGGAAGACCAAAGAGATAGGCGAGATAGGAGTAAAACCGACTTACTTGAGTGGCGACACGATTTAGCAAGAATTCTTGCTTTCGTTTCAAGTCATTTATCAGCGGAAGAAGTTTATGATCGATTCTTACAGAAGCTTTTCAAGCTCGACGATGAGCTTTGCATGTCTTTTTTAGCGCCCTTTGTTGATCTTTTTATTTGTATCCAAATTCTAGACTCTCAGGATATTTCAAATGAGACCATTAAGATCATTGATATTTGTATCGATCGAACCCTTAAGGACGATACATTTAGAACCTCAGGATACAAAGAGAGCGAAGTGTATGGCTTCGATATGCCCAATCTCATTCGCTCTTTGTTGTTTATAACAGTATCAGATGCACCCGGTGCGTCGCGTTTTGCTAATGGTGATTGGAAAGATGTTGATAAAATAATACCTTTTGTTAGTAAATTCATTGAAGCTGCTGGATGGAAACCACTTGTTGCAGATAGCTTCTTAACAC
>JBATLR010000046.1:0-11198 GCA_049289415.1 Nitrospirales bacterium | reverse complement strand
AACCAGCGCCGGTATCAGACTCAAAATTTCATTCATCGTGATTCTCCTGTTCCGCTCGTATTTCCTTGTCTTCCTTGGTCACCCAGTGCCATGCATTCATACAGCCGATGATCAGGCCGATGAAGAGCAGCGTCAGCGTCCATGAATGCGGTCCGGGATAATGTTTGTCCAGCCAGAGACCAAGCGCCGCGCCGAGCAGTGTCGGAATCGCCACCGACCAGCCGATCAGCCCCATCATGCCTAAGCCAAACCAGATAGTCCGTGTCGTGTGACGTTGCGCCTTGAGTTTGCGCGCCGCTTTCGTGCCGACCTGCCGGGCTAAGGTCGTCTCTTCTCTGGAGGGCTTCTCTGCCGGTTCTTCAGACATGGCGAAAATCCGCGAAGCGACGGACAAAGCTACTTTCCAACTTGGCCATCACCGAGCGAAGGCTTTGCTCCTGTTCATCCAGGGTCAAAAATTCACGTTCCACGGCCTCGCGCAACTGACGGAGGTCGGTTCCGGCAATCGCATTGCGCACGGAGACCAGCACGACGTGTCCGGTTTTGACCAGTACCCCTTCATCGAGGGCCACATATTGCTCATCCTCTCCGTCTGTTTCGTAGATTAGAATTCCCGGCTCGAGTGCCGCGACGCAGTCAAGCCGTTGGGGCAGAAGTCCAAACGCGCCCTGGCGAGTCTCCGCGACGATACGCGTGACCGCATTCTGCTCGGCAAAGATTCTGAACGGCAGAAGAATTTTCAGGGTCATGAGCATCCTTTGTACGTTCGACCTCCGGTTGCGACGTTGACTACCGTTCGGACTTCCCGTTGGGATTCGGGTCGCCCGTGGATGTGTTGTTCGACTCATCTTTGTCTTGAGCTTCAGGCTTGCCGGATTTTACTTTTTCCTGCGCTTGGTTAATGCTTCCAATCATATACAGGGCATGCTCCGGGTAATCCTTAAACTCGTCCCGCAGGATGCGTTCACAACCGTCCAGGGCGTCCTTGCGGCTGACGAGCTGTCCTTTGATGCCTGAGAACTGTTCCGTCGTGAAAAACGGCTGGGTGAGAAACCGCTCCAGCCGTCTGGCGCGTGCGACCACCTTGCGATCCTCAGTGGACAGTTGTTCCAAGCCAAGCATCGCGATGATGTCCTTGAGTTCTGCATATTGCGCGAGTGTCCGCCGGACTTCCTGCGCGATGCGGTAATGTTGTTCGCCGACTGTGCCCGGCGTGGCCATTTTTGAGCTGGACTGCAACGGGTCGATGGCCGGGTAGAGCCCCTCACTGGCCCGTTTACGGGAAAGCACGATGGAGGCGGAAAGATGCGAGAAGGTGTGCACCGCCGCAGGATCGGTGAAATCATCCGCCGGTACATACACGGCTTGAATCGACGTGATGGCCCCTGTATCGGTGTTGGCGATGCGTTCCTCCAATCGGGCCAATTCCGTGCCCATCGTGGGCTGATAGCCCAGCCGCGACGGCATCTGCCCCATCAAGCCTGAAACTTCAGAGCCAGCCTGGATGAAACGAAAAATATTATCGATGAGCAATAGCACGTCGCGATGCTCGTCGTCCCGGAAATATTCTGCCATGGTCAGTGCCGCGTGCCCCACGCGAAATCGCGCGCCAGGTGGTTCGTTCATCTGCCCGAACACCATCACCATGTTCGGCAGCACGCCGGCTTCCTTCATTTCGCGGTAGAGTTCTTCTCCTTCACGGCAGCGTTCGCCGATCCCGCAAAAAATACTGACGCCCTGGTGGTGCCCGATCATATTGTGAATCATCTCGGTGAGCAAAACAGTCTTGCCCACCCCCGCACCGCCAAACAGACCGGCTTTGCCGCCGCGTTCCAGAGGCATGAGCACATCTATGACCTTGATGCCGGTCTCAAATATTTCGGACTTGGTGGAACGCCGGGCTAAGGCCGGCGGGGCTCTATGGACGGTGCGGTATTGAATATCTGTTGGTACCGGCTCGCGGTCGATGGTGTTTCCAAACACGTCGAACATTCGGGAGAGAATGCTCTTGCCGACGGGTGCCATCAGTGGCCCGCCGGTGTCTTCCACGACCATGCCGCGCGCAAGGCCTTGCGTCGGTGTCAGCGCAATGCCGCGCACGCGATGGATGTCGAGTTGCGACAACACCTCGATGGCGATTTGGTTGTCCTGCCCTGTGCGTAATAACGAATAGATAGGCGGTAAATGGTCCTCGAACCGGATATCCACCACGCTGCCGCGCACCGAGACGACCGCGCCGAGATTCGAAGGGATGGTGGTATGCTCCATGCGTTGACTCCCTGGATTGCCGGTTCTACTGAAGCAGGGCCTCGCCCGAGCAATTGGGCTTCCAAGAGGGATCCGGCCTTATGCTTCTTCCTGTGGATGAAGAATCCCTTATCATCTTCTTCAATTCAACTCCTTAGCGGTCCTATGAGTCAATGTCTCCAGGGAAAGCAAGGTTGCTGACTATCGGAACCATTTGCGCATTTTTCCGCTGATAGTCAGGTCTCGATTCAGTTGTGCGTTTGACCTTCGCCGGCTTTGATAAGGGCCTTTTTGGGTCACGACAGGTCCAATAAGTTCGAAGACGATGGTTGATCCAATCGTCACCGGAAGAATTACCTTCTTGAGTTCGGGTAGGTGTTGGCTGACCAGGAGCGCCTTGCCCGATGCGACTCCGGCCTGAGGCCAAAGGGCCACTCCCATCCATCTTCTCCAGACATGTGGGAACTCACTGATGATGCTGCCTACCCATGCCCCCGCCACGAGCCCGATCAGGCGCAAAAGAATATAGGCGAGGCCCAGTACACTGGCTGCTCGCAAGGATTTTAATTCCGGTGAGGCTCCTGCCAAAATAAAAAACAGGATCATGAAGGGCCATTCGATTCCTTCGATAGCCGTAAAAGGACGTCGGTGATGGGTCGCCAGATTTGACACCGTGGCTCCCAGCATCATTCCCGCTAAAATAAATGACACATTCAGCAATACGGCCATTCCTCCGCACAAGAAGACGATGCCCAATGCTTCGACTTGAGTGGGTTCTCCTGGTTGAAGTCGACCCGTTAAATAGGCCATAGGGAAACCCAGAAGGAGGCCCAGCAGTAACGCTCCGCCAATTTCCCAAATGCCGAGGAGCATAATGTCCCATCCCTCTCCCTTTCCGTAAAACGCCTGGGCCATAGCCAATAAAAAACTGAACACGATGAGCCCCCAGGCATCGTCGAGGCCCACAACACTTTCCAGTGTTTGAGAAAATTCTCCCTGGCCTTTTACCTCCCGGATCACATCGATGGTGGCCACAGGGTCGCTCGCAGGACCAATGCCTGCAAGAAGAAGAGCGATTTCCGGAGGAAATCCCATCAGGAGAAGGCCAAGGAACATGGCTGCTGCAGCTCCCACCACTTCCCCAATAGAAATCCAGAGAACCGGTGGTCCCCTTTTTTTAAGAGATCGAAGCGTCAAATGGTGGCCGATCAAAAATCCCACCATGGACAAGGCGATGTTGGTGACAACCGGAAACCAATCTTCCCTGAAGTCCGGCAAAACATCGAACCCCGAGGGACCAATGGCAAATCCGGCCAGGAGCAACAGTGTGACTCGTGGTAAAAAAGTCTGGCGTCCCAACAGGTCCGTGAATAGTCCCAATAGGAATAATGCGCCAAGCGTAACCAGTATTTCGGGGATGTCGTCCATCAGGTTTTTCTCAAGAAATGCTCAAAGTGGTTACTGACGGATTTGATGAGGAACCGAACTCAAGAAGAGCCGGTTGCCTCTAATCCAAGGATATTCCGTTCCTGCCTGAATGACCGGGACCATCACATTGATGTCTCGGGTAAGAAGTTCGAATGCTTCCGACCACAAGATTCCATGAGTTAAAGGGTTGGGATCTCCCCGCTGAGCGCGACAGTCCCTGCCCGGCATGAGTGTGGATAAGGGAGAAGAAATGCTCTCGAAAACGTTAACGGGGGAAGAGGGGATGGAGGGGATCGTGAGGAGGAACGTTGCCTGACGTCCATAAGGCATACATGACGAAAGGGAGAGGAGACAGGAGGAACGGCTAGGGTTGGAACCGGCGTCCCGGGCAACAGGAAACCCTTGGGTTAAGCAAAGGGTTGAGGTCGTCGTCGGCAATTATTTTCTTTTTCTTGAAACGGATGAGGGTGTGGTGCGCTTCTTTTTCGTTTCCGTTTTGAGTGATTTGGATACCGCATCAACATCGGTGAAGGGCTGTCGTTTATGATAAGGATGCGGGACGCAAAGCACTGGACATGTCACGGTGCGAACGACCTTTTCGGCCGTACTGCCAAAAAAGATCCTGGTAATATCCCCTGTTTGACCGCCATAACTACCCATGACGACAAGGTCGACCTGTTCTGTTCGTGTCATACGGGCAATTTCCATAAAAGGTTTTCCTTCGCTGAGTAAACGCGTAATTTTCAACCCCTTGGTTTCAGGCAACGCCAGCAGGCCTCGTGCCAGAAGACGGGCTTGGTGATGTAATCGTTTTTTTTGGACTTTCTCCTCCGAGGGCAGCGCGAGCCCGAGCGCGTTCAGGGCATCAAGGGATTTGGTGTCGATGACATGAAGGAGTATGACCTCTGATTGAAAACTTCGTGCCAGACGAAGACCAACCAGAAACGCCTCTCGTGAGGATGGAGCAAAATCGACGGGTATCAGAATTTTTTGAAACAGACCGTCACCCATGTTGTTGACCTCGTGATGTGGTTGTCATAGCGTAGATATTTACGATAATGCATGAGAACTCAGCAAAGAAAATGCCAGACCATGTTCTTTTCCTGAGAGTCGGGTTTGAGTGAGAGTCAGGCGAGGCAAAACGTTGGCCCGTGCCCAATTAAGTTTATTGGTTTCCTGAAAAAAGTGGAAAAAAGCTACACCATGATGAAGGAAGATGGTCCCAAAAAAGGGCATGTGGAAATAGCGTGAACGGTTATGAGCTTTTCTTTTCATGTAAATTTAAAATTTCTGACCAGAAAATTGTTGGGAAAATACTTTTCCACTTGGCAGGATTCCTGCGAGTAGAAGAGTGTGTCGTCATGAACAATGGACTTAGAAGTGTTCTGTGTGAATGAGATTGAGGAGATGAGCCAATGAAAATCCTGTGTGCGGTTGATGAATCGGAGTTTTCTCTCTGGGCCCTGGAATGTATTGGCAAACTGTTTCGCCATTCGGTAAGCGAGTTGGTGCTGTTGCATGCGGTTGATCCACGGATCTTGAGAGGTGGTGGGGGGAAGCGACCCAAAAAGAATGAGTCAGGAACCAAAGATATTTCTCAAAAGCTGGAGGCAGCGGGTCAAAAGGTCTTGACGGGTTGTGCGCACCGAATCGAAGTGGCATTAAGCCAGGCCACGACGAAGCCCTTTGCAGTGATTAAGACGGCCTTAGTGAAAGGGCATGTGGCTGATTCAATTATTACCTATGCCGAGCGAAGCCGACCTGATTTGGTGGTTGTGGGATCACGCGGAATGAACGATCTCCCGGGATATCTGCTTGGGAGTATTTCGAGGACGATTCTGACCCATGGCCCCTGCTCGGTCTTGACGGTCAAGAGTCCGCTCGAGGTGCCGGCTTCCGTGTTACTCGCCCTGGATGGGTCCAAGCCATCAAAGTTTGCGGCAAACAAAGTGAAAGAATGGCTATCTCCTGAAGAGGTGAACCTTCACCTGGTGTCGGTTGTGCCCGATATTTTGACGGATGCGTCCAAGAAGATGTTTCCGAAATCACGCCTGAAGGCCCTGGTGGCTCCTCTTCGGCAGCATGCTCAGGAATGCCTTGAGCAATATCGAGAATTGTTTCTCAAGGAAGGGTTTCAAGTGATTGGAAAACGTCTTCAGGGGAATCCACGGGAGAAAATCGTCGAGTCGGTTCCAACCTGTCACGCCCAATTGGTGGTCATGGGATCCAAGGGTCTCACGGGTGTGGAACGGTTTACCATGGGAAGTGTCTCGGAATGGGTGAGCGCCTATGCGCCTTCGTCCGTGCTGGTCGTCCGGCATTAACCACAATCGCAAGAATGCCGAATGTTTTTACTGCCTTCATAGATGATCGGCTGATGAAGCTCGGACTTTACACGACATAACGCAAATAAGGGAGGGACATTGTTGAACACAGGAAAGACAGGTCATTCGCATGTGAGGTCGGTGCAACCAAGTGGGTCGTGGATCGGAGGCCTGATGGGATTCGTATTAAGCGGATGGCTGATGGCCACCGGAGCCTATGGGGAGCATCTGGATGTGCCCGGTGGCCTCACAGGCACCTCCTCGGACTGTCATGGGGCATTCCTCGGAAAACAGGTTCCGGGAGAGACGCTGACCCGGATGTTAGCCGCACATGCCCGATGGCTCGCCGATCATCAAGATCCGAAAGGGGTGCAGGCCGATTTATGCGGGGCCGATTTGGCCGGGGTTGATTTTCGGGAAGAAGATTTAAGCGGTGCCAACTTTCAAGGGGCCAACCTGACTCGTGCCGTGTTCACCACCGCCAAGTTAGTCCATGTGAACTTTCAAAAAGCTAATCTCACCGAAGCCTCTTTCTCCTCGGTTGATATGCGCGGAGCCAAAGTCTCAGGTGCCAGGGCCCGGTTGGCGGATTTTCGAAAAGCCGATTTGACCCAGGCCAATTTCACAGGAGCCGATCTGCGAGAAGCGAATCTCGCAGAGTCCCGTTTCCGTCTGGGTATTTTACGTGGTGCCGATTTGGAGGACGCTTATCTGGTGAGGGCGGATTTCGAAATGGCCAATTTGGCGGAAGCGTCTCTCATTCGAGCTGATGCTCGAGAAGCGAATTTTCAGCGAGCCTTACTCGCCAATGTCAAACTATTGGAAGCCGATCTAAACCGAAGCAACCTGCAAGAAGCCGATCTTCGCTCGGCTGATTTGTCCGGGGCGGATTTGGGATTAGCCAATCTGAATGAAGCCGTGCTGACGCATGCCAATCTCCGGGAAGCGAATTTCGACAGGGCTGTCCTGTTTCAAGCCAATCTCGAAGGAGCCAATTGCGCCGGGGCAAGTTTCCAGAATGCCGACTTGCTTGAGGCGAATTTGGCGAACAGCAATCTCTTGCGGGCGACATTGGATGAAGCCTATCTCGCGAAGGCGAATTTGCAGGGGGCAAATCTGGAAGGCGCCGATGTCTCGTGGGCGAACCTGGTTGAAGCGGATCTTTCGCAGAGCAATCTGGAATTTGCCGTGCTGTTCCGTACCAATCTGCAAGAGGCCAAACTGGATGGGGCGAGGTTTTACGGGGCCGATCTTCGAGGAGCGAATCTCGAAAAAGCCTCTTTTCAGGGCACGCGTTTGGAGGGTGTGGCCATCCGATATGCCCAAGGATTAAACCAGGCACAACTGAATCAGGCTTGTGTCGATGCACGAACCCGGTTGCCGGATGGATTGCTGGCACCACCTCCATGCCTGCGCTGAGGACGAAAATTTGGACCTCGCAAAACGGTGAAGGGGGGGCAACGAACATGCTCACTGTCTCATTCACAAGTATAGAGTGTGAACCCATGCAACCAGACACGGAGTGTCGGAATGTTCACCCTATTTGAGCCGGGTGGCGTGCGGGTTCCCTATGTGCCGGGTTCATTCCGTCAGAGAAATGTTGAAGAAATCTCGAAGGCCTCTGCCACCGGCCAGGTGAAGGTTGGGCCAAAAAACCCATCTTCGGTTTCTCAGAAGAATGCCGGACCATCTCCCTTGCAGGCCCGCTTATATGAGCAGGTTGAATCGTTCACGCAATCTTCTCGAGCAAAGATTTTTGCCAGGGACATCATGTCCTCCCCTGTTGTCACGCTTCCTGTGACGTCCTCACTTTCCCAAGCCTGGGCTGTGGTGCATTCCAGGCGATTTCGACACATTCCTATTCTCGGCCCAAAGGACGAAGTGGTCGGGATGTTGTCCGATCGCGATCTGTTCCGGGGAACCATGGAGTTGGTTCTTTCGGGGACAACGGAGTCTAATACACAAGCCGAGGGTTCTATCCAAAGTCTGGTCAGTCGCCCGGTCCTCGTCGCGTCCCCGGAAGCCGAGCTTCGCGCACTGGCGAGGGTGTTGTTGGAGGAACACATTGGCGCATTGCCGATTGTGTCTGAAGCCGTGGGCTTAGTGGGCATGATTACCAGAAGTGATATTCTGCGTGCCCTGGTCGCCCATCCTGACTTTGAGCAATGGGTATAAGAGAAGGGGGGCTTGGCCCAATGGCGAGGAAACGGACAATTCCTCTCTTAGCCTTTTGCCGATTTGAAGGAGGAAACGCATGCTTAACCAAGGAGAGAAACTGTTAATCGTCCATCGCCGACTATTTGAAAAAGATACGCCCCGGTTTTTTGTGGGAGAGGTGCTGATCTATGAAGCCGGGATCGTCAAGGTGAAAGGGTATACGTTTGTCAAAGATATATTTAGCGGAAACATGCAAAAGAAGTCCGACCTTCGCACAAAGGTCATGTCGATTGTCTCGGGGACCCTTATTGTGTATCAATTGCCGGTGACGGCCCTCTTGGATTCGATGAGATTTAGCCTGGATCAGGACGGAGGGTTGGTGCTCACGGATGAGGGAGGATTTTCGATGGATGTGTCGGAATCCCTCTATAAACACGAAACGCATCAATAACAAAACGTCCTTGGTTTATCACCTGCCAAGATACGCATTCAACCGCCAAGCCACAGTACCAAAAAATCTGCCTCTCCATGGGCAAGCTATGGAAAGGATCGTGAGGCGTCAGGAGAGGGAGGAGAAGGTATTGCGATCGACGTTCTTTTTCCTTACATTTTACGCCTTACGCCTCAAGGGCTAGTTGTTCGCCGTTGGCGGCCCCTTCGGTAAGAGTCAGGGCATGAGAGAAAAATGAACTTCAGTCAGCCGAGAAAGCCGTGGTTCGAGTACTTGTTCGCCGCGCATGTGAGTATGAGGCTTTGTTGGTTCCCGATCTTGCTTCATTTCTGCACTCTGCCGGAACTCCTCGAACAATTGACCAAGAGGGAAGGGCAAAGGGGCAGGAAATCTCTTCCGACACTCGACCGTGCCGTGCAAATTATTGTGCGGGTTTGTCACTTGCGTCCGTTTCGTGGACGGCTCTTTCCAAGGACCTGTCTACGGCAGGCCCTGGCACTTTATGACATGTTGACCTATCTGGGGTATGCCGTGACGATCCATTTTGGCATCCTCAAGATAGGAGAGGAGTTCCGTGGGCATAGTTGGGTCACATTGGATGGCAAGCCCGTCGCAGAAAACCGGGATCCGGGAGTCTCTCATCATATTGTCTACTTTTACCCATCAAACCAACCGGGCCCTGCTCGAGATTTGACCGAGATGTTTGGACCGAACGCGAAGTTTTTCTGATCCATGCGTGGTCAAACATTGATTGAAGAGCCCTTGCCCAGGAAGGCAATACCGCCAGGTAACTATCCTGCTCACAGAACTGCTCTTACCAAGGTGGCGACAGGCAATACCAAGCAATTTCTTCCCATTCATTCAGGCAAAGGACCCTGTGCTTCTATAGATAGGCCAAAGACATTCCAATCGTATGGGATCATACGGAACATATGGCTCCTCGCTCTTTCATGTGATTCCCTGCAAGGTTCGTCTCCCATGGTCCGACGCCTGCCGTGACGAAACCCGGCAACACAGAAAATCTTGTTTGCAGGAGGGTTTGGTACACAAGTGCGATGCGGTCACCTAACCGCGTTTTTTCGGAGACAAACCCCAAGATGGATTCCCGATACACATTAGTAAAGCTGTAAGGCCAGAACCAAAAATTTCCTATGATCTCTCGTCTGGCTCTTCTTTTGTAGCATAGAAGGTCAGTGAATAGACTGATTCCGGCGATCCTCTGCCCGTTTTTTCTACACCCACGTTCAGCTGCGTGTATTCCTTTCCCTTTTCACTGTTGTCAAATACCTCATTTTTAAAGAGTTCCCTGTTGAGAGGATTGTTCGGCCAGGAAAAGGCATTTTCTTTGCTCTTTTATCTGGAGAAGGGGTTTTAGGCGGGAAGGGTAAAGTTGGCTTTTAAACAGAACATTAACTTTCGTTTCATCTCATCGTCGGGTGGGCGATGTTCATCGTTTGTTTTTTGTGGAGAACTAGGGATTTTCCTAGTTACAAGAAAACTGGGGGGGGAGTGATTGTCCGTACCAAATTTTTAGCTCTATTTTAAAGTGAACAAAGCGGAAGGAGGAAAGAATGGGTAATTTGAAGAACAACACTTCATGTGTCTGGATTATCCTTTTTTTCTTGGTATGTCCGGCAAATTTGTTTGGGCAAGAAACAGGGGCAATCTCAGGTATGCCCGTGGTTGCGGAAGGAAATTTTGTTCTGACGGTTGAAAATGACCGGCTGTCCCTGAAAGCGCAGGAGGCATTTCTTAAAGCCGTTCTCGCGGACATTGGGCATAAGATGGACATCGAGGTCGTTGGGGAAATTCCGCCACAGGAAACCGTGACGGTTGAGTTCCACAACCTGCCTTTGGAAAAGGCCCTTCATAGTCTCAGTACCAATTTTGGGTATCAAATGAAGACGGACGAAGGGCAGCAGAAAATTACCAAAATCTTCGTCCTGCAACAAGGAAAGAGAGCCGTCTCAATGCCGGAATTACCTGCCTCCCAGACTGTAGCGAGTTCCCCTACACTTCTTCTGCTTCAGGAACCAGAGAGGTATCCGGAGGCGGAAGTTTCTCAGGAAAAAGGAGGGGATCCGGAACGCCCAAAGTCCTTTCAATTCGAGTTTGATCCGACAGCATTCATGGCCAAATAAGGAAAATGGCCATGAACAAAATGGCGGAATAATTCATTTGTTTGAGAAATACGTTCCCCGGAATGCGGGGGTTAATCACATGACTTGAGAATCGGGGGTGTAGTGCAGGAGCGGGGCGAGGAATGTTCAGATGCCGGGAGTTGCCAATTTTGCATTCAGCATGCTGGTTGCCTGTTTGCACATTTCTAGACGCGGGAGGAAGATTGGGCTGTTATGGGACACAGGTCGATATGAAAAAAAGGTTCCGAAAAAAGACCCTTGGTTGGACTATTCATCTACCACAACAAACACAGGAGGTCGAGAATGAGAACGTCTGATCAATTGATACAGTGGATGGGCAGAACCACACCGTTTTGCAGGGTCATGATGGCCTTTGGGTTTGTCATGGGGGGGCTTTTCAGTAATGCGGCTCTAGCCGGGACCATTGAGCCTCCTGCTTCGGCCGTGGAT
>JBATLR010000045.1:0-6758 GCA_049289415.1 Nitrospirales bacterium | reverse complement strand
TTCGGAAGGCCTGTATCTCTATGGTGGAGTGGCATTAGGGAAGCTAAGGCACCACGTCTTCCATACCTACTGGCGAATAGAGCCGTTCAGAAGGTGACAGGCTCTTCATGGCGATTCAGGTTTTTTCCTCTTGTACGGGGCTGTCTAAGGACCTTTAGTTTCCTCTTTCTGTTTCCGAAACATACCTACATATTCTTTTTTGCCGGTTCTCATAAAAAATATGATTTCTGTGTTGTTTGTATTTTGGCCTACATGGCTCAGGATTCCTGGTACTTGAAGGAAATGTGGTTGAACGCAAAGGGGGCTTATGAATCCATCGCGAAATAGTCTCTGTTGCGACGATTCATTTGTGAATGAGAATGCAAGGGGAGGCACACGTGAAACGGCTGAGAGTCATTTTGGCATAATTTTTCAAAACATTCTGGCTTCCATTTGGAGCTTCTTGGATTAAGGGCTTTGATGATTATGCGACCTCTCCTTTCTGTTGTGGTTCCCATTTACAATGAGGAGGAATCCGTCCAGCCTCTCTATGAGGCTATTCGAACCGCATGTGAGCAAAATGGACAATCCTATGAAATCGTGTTCGCGGATGACGGAAGCCAAGATCGGACCTTCGAGTTACTTCAAAAACTCCATCACCAGAATCCTGGGGTTACCGTGATTCGTTTTCGAAAAAATTTTGGACAAACCGCAGCTATGGCCGCTGGGTTCAGGGCAGCAAGAGGACAGATCATAATCAGCATGGATGGGGATTTGCAAAATGATCCCAGTGATATCCCGCGACTGTTGGCAAAAATAGAAGATGGTTTTGATGTCGTCTGTGGATGGAGGAAGGAAAGAAAGGATAAGTTTTTATCTCGCCGATTTCCTTCTCTGATTGCAAACTGGCTTATCGGCAAGATCACCGGTGTGGCTATTCATGATAACGGATGTTCCCTGAAGGCCTACCGTGCCTCAATTATTAAGCGCGTGGCTTTGTATTCTGAACTCCATCGCTTTATTCCCGCTATGGCAACCTTGTCTGGAGCGAGAATTGCTGAATTAATTGTGACCCATCATCCACGAAAATTTGGGAAAAGCAAGTATGGAATTTCAAGGGCTTGGCGGGTGTTTTTGGATTTGTTCCTGGTGAAAATGGTGACAGGGTTTGCTGCCAGGCCAGCCTTATGGTTTGGAATATTAGCCATTCCTGGAGCATTGTTAGGCAGCCTGAGCTTACTCGGCATGCTTTTTTCAGAGGGTATTGGCATTGTGTTTCCCGCAACGGCCTTTTTGCTATTCGCGCTTACGGGACATTTGCTGACAATGGGATTTCTTGGCGAAATGATCCTCTATGCCGGAGATTACCGTCCCGAACAAATGATATGGAAAGTTCAGCGTTAATGCTTTTCTGGTGTGGATTACATGGTGTCGAGGAAATGACCGTATCAACTTCCCAACAAATATATAAACAACTTGTCAGGAATGGAAGATTGAGCTGGAGTCCCCAAGAACCTTTCTGCATTCGTTTAGCGGTTGGCCGTTCCAGCACCACGTTTACTCGTTAAGAATCAGTTTTTTTATGAACCTAACCATGCCAAACTGCATTCCCGGGGGCCTTTTCCCATGACTATTAATCGCCTCGAGACAGAATGTGTTTCTACAGATTCAACGCCTGTTGCTGTTTCCGTTGTGGTGCCAGTCACAGAACGATGTGATGCCTTAGACGAGATATATTGTGTGCATGCTGACATCTTGCGCAGCCTGGTGCCATCATTTGAATTTATTTTTGTCTTAGATGAAGGATTTGAAAAAGCCGCGACACCTCTTTATGGCCTGATAGACAAGGGAGAGCCCATTCGAATCGTTCCACTCCAGCGACATTTTGGAGAAGCCACTGTCCTTATGGTGGGATTTCAGCAGGCCAAGGCTGACGTCATTATTACTCTGTCGGCCTACTTTCAAACACTTCCCGAAGGTCTGCATACGGTTATGAGTTCCCTTAACAAGGGCTATGATCTAGTTGTAACACGGCGCTATCCCCGGCAAGATCCCTGGATCAATCGTCTTCAAAATCGCGTCTTCCATTTTGCCATGCGATTGCTGACCGGCGTGCAGTTTCATGATATGAGTTGCAGTCTTCGTGGCATTCGGAAGCATGTGGTTCGCGAAGTGAATCTCTATGGAGATCTGCATCGGTTTCTTCCCCTACTTGCCTATCAACGGGGGTTCCGGGTAGTGGAGCGGGATGTCGCCCAGCATCCAGCGGATTTTCATTCCCGAATGCTTCGGCCAGGCATGTATCTTCGCAGGATTCTCGATATCATTTCCGTGGCGTTTCTCTTCAAATTCACGAAAAAACCGTTGCGATTTTTCGGCTTAGTTGGGGCAGGGTTGTTTTCTGGCGGCCTAATTATTTCCCTGATTTTGGCTATCCAAAAACTCTTTGGTCTCACTGGACTCACCGATCGGCCACTGTTAATCCTGGGTGTCCTATTGATGGTACTCGGGGTACAAACCGCCTCGGTCGGCCTCCTTGGTGAAATGATCGTTTTCACTCATGCCAGGAAGATGAAAGACTACACCATCAAAGATCTCTTAAAGGCAAAACCGTAAGAATAGTTGCCAAATCAATATCAAGTAAGAAAAACGATTGTCTGAGTTAGGTCGCTCGAACACGATTTCCTGTCACTCTGTTCCTATGAATTACTCACTGGCTTCCTCTCCAGGTGTTTCCATTTCGAAAAATGAGTTAGGTTGTGCCATTGTTTGTCTTGCCGCCATTTTTATCGGGGTCTTGGCCAGGTTCGATGCGTTAGGCACCTGGTGTCTGGCTGTCGATGAATTTTATATTGCAAAATCGGTTGAACTGATTCAGCAAAAGGGGATCCCTGTATATCCCGATGGTGGCATGTATTGGCGGGGTTTGCTCTTTCAGTACTTCGAAGTAGCCAGTGCCGGCCTATTCGGACTGAATGAATATGCGCTTCGATTGCCAGCGGTTCTGTTTAATCTGCTAACGATTCCCCCTCTCTATTTGTTGGGTAGAAAACGAATTGGTAATGCAGGAGCCTTCCTTCTCGTTGCCTTTTTTTGTGTTTCAATTTGGGAAGTGGAATTTGCTCGATTTGCACGAATGTATTCTATGTTTCAATGTGCGTTTCTTTGGTTTCTTTATTATTTTCATGAAGGTTTTTTTCTTGGCCAGAAGCGAGCAATTCTTTGGTCCTATGCCATTGCTTCCATCAGCACCGTCATTTATGAGGGTTCGATTTTCATGGCTTGCTTACTGTTTTTGCCCCTATTGATTCGAGGGGTAAGCCTTGTAAATCAGTTGCGATATGGGATTTGGGCTATCGTAATTCTTCTTTTGAATGTTGTTTCTCCGAAGGTGTGGTCGTGGCTTTTTCCTGGAAGTTCGGGAGAGGAGTACCCCCAAGGATTCGTTCTTCCTCAGGAGGGCGGAGGACTGCTTCTCCTTCCAGATATTTCCTTGTGGGCGTCTGTTTTCCTACGAGGAGATTTTTGGGGTGTGGGGTATTCCGCACTTGTCCTGCTGGGAATAGGCCTTGCCTATATGGGGATGAAAAATTCTTTATGGGATTGGCGGCAAAAATCCATTGCCTTAGCGTTACTTGCAGCTGGCCTATTACAGTTGTTTGGAGTGGTGCTGGGTATTCTGCTTTTATCATATTTCACTCAAACCATTGATCCACAGTTGGTTTTCCGAAAGTCTCTTGAAAGGAGTTTTGCCCTATTCCTGGGCGCATGCCTTGGATTCTGGCTTGCCGTGGGTGTTCTCGCGGCTACCGGGCATATTGTTATACAAGGAGCAGGAAGCCTATCTCTGCATAAAATTTTTGCCATGGTCTTTCATTATCCAAGAGTAATGGAGGAGTTTGTCTTTCTCTGGCTTGATGTGATGCCCTATTTAATGATGGTTTCATGTCTTTTCGGGTTGATGGTGCTATGGGGTTCGAGAAATTCCCGCCAATTCCTGGCTGATCACTTTCTCCTTCTGGTGTTAGTTAGTTGTATCCTCATCTTGGGAGTGATCAATACGATGTACAACTCGACAAGATATTCCTTTTTCCTCTATCCATTGATTCTTCTCTTGTGGTTTGAAGGCGCACTGGCCGGTAAATCGTGGCTGGATCATACGATGTCTCCAAATGCCGTTTTGGGGAGGGTACCTACGTTTGCGGTCGTATTCATGGCATTTGGACTATTGCTTTGCTCGGAAGATTTCTCCTTCGCCCATATTATGAATATCGGAAAAGCGGAAGTGAACTTTCGGATGAACGTTTCCGAAGAAGTTGCGGTTCACTACTATCAACGAGGTGATGTCAGAGGTCCTGCCGACTATATTAATAAAGCTTGGAAGGCCGGTGATCTGATTGTTAATGCCGTCCCGTCTTCCTCATTTTATCTTACTCACGAGAACTACATATTTTATGACGATCAGTCTTCCTTATTTAGGGAGAATTCCCAGGACCGAGGAACGAAAGACCGGTGGGGCAATTTCATTCTGCATAATAAGGACACCGTACAAAAGGCTGTGCAGGGTGGGAAAGGAGCCGTGTGGATCCTGGCAACACCAAGATACCAAATGATGCTGACCGGATGGGTACAAGAGGCACTTGGTAATAATGTTTCCGGAATTCAAAGCGCGAACCCAGGTAGGGATAAGCGAATACAGGTGGTCAACGTTTCACGTAATCTGCCTTAATCCTAAGCAAAAATGAATTCCCATACATATTCATTGGTAAGTTTACCACTAGTGTCGGTTGTGGTCCCTGTCTATAATGCCGCCCATTTTTTGCGTAAAACTCTTGAATCGATCTTAGAACAAACCTATAGGTCATTTGAAATTATTGCCGTGAATGACGGGTCTACGGATTCTTCCTTGGAAATCCTGAAAGAATATGCCCATCGAATTCAATGCATTCATCAAGAGAACCAGGGTGTCGCCATTGCCCGGAATGTGGGAGTCCAATGCAGTCTGGGGAGTTATGTTGCCTTTTGTGATGCAGATGATATTTGGTTTCCCCGGAAACTTGAGTGGCAAATGGATATTGTGAAAAGACATCCTTGTGTAGGGGTTGTCGCTGGTTTCATGGAGAAAGTAGATGAACTGGGTCAAACGCTTGATTCTGGTCAAAAGCCTTCTGGTATGCATGATCAGCCTATGAATCTCAAGCAGATCTTACTGATGGAAGGCAATGTGATCGGTATGTCGACCTCCCTAATCAGGAAAGAAATTTTTCAGGAAATTGGGGGATTTCAGCCTGGAAATACAGACCTCAAAGCAGAAGACTATGATTTGTGGATACGGGTTTCGGAAAAAACCAAAATTTACTTATCTTCTCAATATGTGGGTCAGTATCGGGTCCTTAAAAACTCAAGGAGCCATGGAAGCCTGAGGAAGGAATATGGGGCTCAATTTCAATTGTTGCGAATTTACCGAAATGAATATTCTCCTGATTGTTACAAAATACGTAAGGCAAAAATTTATGCTGAGTGGGCTGATAGTAGCTTTTTTCAAGGGGAAAGACATGCCTGGAAGTTGCAAAAAAAGGCCATAAAATTACATCCAACACACCTCTCTTACTATTTCCGGTTCGGCGGGGAACTCGTCAAAATAACGTTGAAACGCATTCTGCGTAATCTTCAAGGAATTCTTAGCTTTCGTAAGGATATGGGATGATTTCATCCACGACATATGAACGTCTGGCCGATTTAGTAGAAGAGCATGGGTGGCGAGATGGTGTGGGAATCACCCTGAATGAATTGGGTCCGAATGAGCGAAAGGCTCTCTTTTGGGAAATTCATCTCGGTGCCCAAGCCGCTTGGATGTTATGGGTGGGAAGGACACATCAAGATACGGTGTTGAATCTTGATGATTCAATTGGGACCACGACGGTAGCTCTCTCCTATTTATTCTCACATGTGACAGGAGTTTTTCAGGACGAGGCCAGTAAAAGATGCGCCGTTGCTCGTGCTCGGCAGGATGGCCGCACCATTGAGGCGATGTCCATCCATGGGTTTAAAGACCATATTCCCTTTCAGGAAGGCCTATTTGATCTGATCTGTCTTTCCAACTCCCGGTTTTGGCTTGAGTCCGATGGAATGGTTTTCAATAAAGGGGAGACATTTCTCTCCAAGCTTCTCAAATTGTTAACTCCGAGGGGGATGATCTATTTGGGAATGGGGGAAGGACCATTTTCTCTTGGTTTTGGTATTGGTTCCCAGGGATTATGCCATCGGGGACTTGTTTCCACATTGGAAGGAAGTCCATGGAGAGTGCTGACAAGGCTCCAGTTCTATCCTGTTTCTGGTCCTATTGAAACAGTGACTGAGGAGCGGAGTAAAAGGTCTTGTGTCGAACGATGGCGATCGACTTTGAAGAAAATTGTGAAAGGTGAATCATATGGTTTGATCTTAGTGAAATCCTGGCCTTATACGTCTTCAGGAGTGATCGGCAGTATTGCGAGTCAACGTGGAGTGGAACGATGGGATGAATCGGATATTAGCGTTTTTGTGGGAACGGCTAATTCGCTTGTAGGAAAACTTCCAGGTCGGATTGTTCGGATCCCCTTCGGCACCACGTCTTTGTCACGTTGTCGTAATAATTATGAGACCCTGCAAGACTTGCAGGGTACATGTCCCGTGGCCATTCCAGCTCCCTCCTACCCTGGCAGTTTTGGTGATCTGATGTACTTCGAAGAATCCAAGCTGCCGGGGTTTGAACCAACAGGAGA
This sequence comes from Nitrospirales bacterium, assembly GCA_049289415.1. GTDB lineage: Bacteria > Nitrospirota > Nitrospiria > Nitrospirales > UBA8639 > Nitrospira_E. The sequence goes on along the minus strand of JBATLR010000045.1, from coordinate 18 downwards.
ACAAAAAGGGGCTTGGAG
>JBATLR010000044.1:0-11276 GCA_049289415.1 Nitrospirales bacterium | reverse complement strand
GCGTTCAGGTTATGTTTCAGAAAGAGGACCTGGTCTTTGAATTTCGCCAACACCGGATCCATTTTCGTCTCCGCCCGTTTCATGGCTTTGATTAATTGAGCATATTGGGTACGTGTTTGTGTGAGTTGCTTTTGGCTGTTCTTGCGCAAGGCGGCGCTGGAATATTCTTTGAGTTCAGCTTCCCATTCTTCAAATAAGGCCTCCGAGACATCTTCCACCGACGCGATGCGATCTCGAACCGCTTGGGCTTTGGCCTCGCTCTTTTCGTATTCTGCATTCAGGATGTCGTATTTGTCCTGTAATTCACCCCCCTCGATGTTGAGGGTTTTGGTAAACCGGTCAAGCGCGGATTTGAATTGTTCTTTTGCGTCCTCTTGGGCGTCTCGGGCTTTTTCCACATCGCTGACCATCAGGTCGCGCTTGTGATAGCCGATTTTTTCCATCGCATCATAATAGATGCTCTGGCAACCAAACGCGCTCAGACTCAAGAGGATGATTCCCCATGTCAGGTACGGAAAGAGTCTGCGAGAACCTACTGGAGAATAGTGAGAGTACATCATGTCATCCTTGTGCAAATGGTTCATATTCATTGGGGCAATCATCAGGTTGTCGAAGGTCCAGGCTTCAAGACTTTTTCCAGAAGACCCTTCATTGAATCTCCGCCTTGATTTTGGACGAAGGAAAGGACGATCGGGGCAAACTTTCCAATCATATCGGGGCTTAACCCCAGTTGCGAAAACCCGCTTGCCAAATTGGCGAGATTTTCCAATCCCCCTATCTTGTCCCCTAATCCCCCCGCTCCGAGTGAAGCGGCGATCCCTCCTAACGCCCCCATCATGCCGCCTCCCGCAGAGGCCGCCGTGGAGGGAGCCGGTGCTGCCCCTAAGAGGTCCTTGACCCCTGGAATCTTGTCGGCAAGTTGTTGGAACTCGCCTGAGCTCAATTTTTCTTTCGCGAGATTGAACAAGAGACCGGCGCCCCCTTTGGCTTGGCCTTCATTGACGCCCAGATTGCTGACAAGTTGTTGAATTAATTCCATGGCAAATACCTCCTGATGAACAATCGAATACATGGACACGCCGGTGAAAAATCAGTGAGGGGTGGGCCGATCGCTTCCACTTCAGTCGATCATTGATGCTGAAGCATCAGCCGTATACGTTAGGATACGGGATGTGTCGCTCAAAAGGAAACCTGAATCGCAACATCGTTGGTTAGAACCTCTTGAGGTTAGACCCACGCAGGAGTCTGTTGGCCGTTGGTTTCTGCCCAATACGGGATCCACGCCAAAGACACCAACTTCATGGAGATGTTGGACTTTTTGGGGCGCACATTGAGAGTCTCCAGGGGAATGGTTTCGACATCCCACTGAGCGGTCAGTGCCTGAATCTCTTGTTGAAACTCCGCCTCTAACGCAGCCAATTGTTGTTGAAGGGCCTCCACGTTTTCCTCGGCACGGTCCACATCCTTGCCTTCTTTCATGGTTCGGCTCATGCCTCGAACAGCGGACGTGGCCTGGCCCATCGAAGATCGGCTAACGGTTTTACGGCCCATGAATACCGATAAGAGAGTCGCGCCGATGGAAATAACCGTTTGGAGTTTTTGTTGTTTGGCTTGCTCGGATTCCCGTTGGACGGCCTGTTCGGCCCGCCGGATGCGATCTTCGAGTGTCGTCATTTTTCCAGCATATTTTTTACGGAGTGCGTCAGTCTCGTCATCCCGACGTTCGCGGACGAGCTGTTGTAATCGAAGGCGGAAATCACGTTCCGATTCATGTGGGCCGGAAGTCACCCCTAGGGAGGCATTCCGGAATATCTCCAATGTTTGTGTCCGGTAGACCCAATCCTCAAAATCTTTTTCCCAGTTTTTATAGGATTTCGCCTGACTGGCGGCGCCTGGCAGATCCCCAAACTGTGCTCCGTCAGCAGGATGGGTATTCAAATCAGCGGGTGGAATGTCGAGAGGTTCTGCTTGATCCCACTGGACCGGGACCGGTCCGGCAATTATCGACACAAGGGCTTGGACCTCACGGACTTCATCCAATTTCATTTTAGAATCCTGGTAATGGACCGATGCGGCACCATACAGCCGTGGGTGATAGATGAGTGAGGCGTCTGCGGGTTTCGCTCCCCGAATGGGCACGAAATGTTGGCGGATGTCCGGAGGAAGAACCGGTGGATGCGTGGTGCCGCCTTGAGGAGGTGTTTCGGTACGAGATGGAGAAGCGGCGGCTATGGTTTTTGTGGAAGCGGGTGAGGCTACAGAATCGGAAAGCAAAGCTTTCACCGGATCCATCAAGGTTTTGATCTGTGTGCGGGTTAAAGGCCCTCGAAGATAGGACAACGCCCAACGGGTCTCAAAAATTTCCGGCCCATCGTCATGGACGTTGTTCATGAGAAACACCCGGTTCCCGAGGCCGGAGATAATCTGCTCCATCTTCTGACGATTGAAGTTTCCTTGACTATTGGCTGCGGCACCTTCCAATCCATCCAAGACGCGGGCCATGTCCCGTTCGGTCTGGAGACGTCCGATAAACCACGTTCCCGTATTGCCCAATCCTTTGTAATCCAGGTCAACCGGATTTTGAGTCGCCAGCACGATGCCCAGGCCAAAGGCTCGAGCTTGTTTCAGCATGGTCAGCATCGGGGCTTTGGATGGCGGGTTTTTTATGGGAGGAAAAAAGCCAAAGACTTCATCCATATAGAGCAAGGCGCGCAGACTGGTGGTCCCTGATTGGCTTCGCATCCAACTGACCATTTGAGTGAGGAGGAGACTGACAAAAAACATGCGTTCGGTGTCATTCAGATGCGCGATGGAAAAAATAGCGATGCGGGGCTTTCCGGTTGGGGAATACAAAATCTGATCGATATCCATCGGCTGACCCTCCAGCCATGCGGAGAACCCTGGTGCTCCCAATAAATTATTAAAACGCATGGCCAATGCAAAGCGATCCTTCGAAGAGAAAACTGATTCCAAGTCCATCACTCCCAACTTGGAAAACGGCGGGGTTTGAATCTGTTGGATCAGCGAGGAAAGCGTGAGATCTTGTCCGGTTTTCCAGGAATTTTTCAAGACATTGGCCAGCAGAATATGCTCAGGACTTTGCAGCGGGTCCGCATCCAGACCTACCAGATTGAGTAAGCTGGTCGCCGTGGTGCCCACCCGGTCCCCTAAGAGTTCTGCATCTTCAAGAATTTTGGGAGAGGGGACGGCAAACGATTGGAGAATGGATACGGGAAGTCCTGCCGTGCTGCCCGGGGTATAAACCAGAAAATCCGCTGCTTCCCGGAGTTTCGCGATTCTGGCTCCATCCTGTCCCCAAGATTCCAAACCCGCTTTCCATTTGGCCGCTTCCTTGTCCGCGAAAGCTTCCGGCGTGAGGGCCTTTTTCTTTGCGTCATCGTGATTGATCCAGGGAAGAAAATCGCTCCCATGCAAATCGGGAAAGGTCAGTAAGAGGTTGGCGATATCGCCTTTGGGGTCAATGATGATGGCCGGAATCTTGTCGATCGCGGCTTCTTCCAACAGGCCAATACACAAGCCGGTCTTTCCGCTGCCCGTCATGCCGACGCAGACCGCATGGGTTACCAGATCTTTCGAGTCATAAAGGACAAGGCCAGGCTTGGCTGATTTGGTGGCGAGGTCGTACGGACGTCCTAAGTAAAACACCCCGAGCTTTTCAAAATCAGACATGGTTAGCCACTCCCTTCGTTCACTTGCAAATAGAAGTTCCCTGGATAAAAATAGGTGAGGGAATCTCGTTTTCTGGTTATTCCTTTCAATGGCACTGTAGCTCTTCGCGCGGATTGCCCTGAGACAGGGATAAGATACCAAATAAGCCAGGATCGTCGCATCAAGTAGGGATTCATGGAGACCAATAACAGTCCAGCCAATGTAGAGATCAACACTATGAACCCTATGGCAAATTGACATCCTTATTCAGTTGACCAAAAATTAAATTTATTAGGCTCGAATATTTTTTTTGGAGCCAGGTGTATATCCAATATCCTGAAGGAAGCGGCTCAATACGGAATGAGGAGAGTCCCATGACCATAACGAATAAACAGGTAGGAACGAACGTGCATGAGATTGCTGACGGGATTTATCGCATTAACACGCCGGTGGTGATCGAAGGTGCAGGCGGGTTTTCGTTTAACCAATACCTCATCGTAGATGAGGAGCCTTTGCTCTTCCACACCGGCCCGCGGAAGATGTTTCCATTCGTGCGTGAAGCGGTGACGAGCGTGTTGCCGGTTGAGAAGCTTCGATATATTTCGTTTTCTCATGTGGAAGCTGACGAATGCGGGTCACTCAATGAATGGCTGGCTGCTGCTCCCCAGGCTGTGCCGTTGTGCGGGACGGTTGCGGCCATGGTGTCGATCAATGATCTTGCCGATCGGGCGCCTCGCGCCCTAACGGATGGAGAGCGGCTCACCTTGGGCAAACACTCCGTGCGTTGGTTCGACACGCCCCATTTGCCTCACGCCTGGGAGTGCGGCTTACTGATGGAAGAGCGGACGTCGACGTTGTTCTGCGGCGATCTGTTCACGCAGGGAGGGGCTGACCATCCTCCTATTACGGAGTCAGACATTCTTGGACCCAGCGAGGCGTTCCGGCACGAAATGGATTATTTTTCACACACTAAAAACGTTCGTGGGCTCCTTGAGAAGCTGGCCTCGTCAAACCCGACCACACTGGCCTGCATGCACGGCAGTGCCTGGCGTGGCGATGGCGCTAAATTGCTTCGCGCGCTGGGCGATGCGCTACGGACATGATTGATATCTTTCTGAGCAGGATATGCAGGACCCGAGGTACCCATACTCATGAGTCAGCGGACCTTCAACGGTATTACGATGGAATGTGTTCGAGGGAATATCAGGCGCCAATCCGACATGGACGCCGCTGGCAGGTCGCAGCCAGAAGGCTCAGATGGGAAAATCTAAAACCGATATTGAATGCCGCCACCTAATGAATAATAGGTGATGCCATCGACGTCTCCTGTAGGGTTTACATTGGAGAATTCCACATTCACTAGCCAATGTTCGGTCATGTAGGAGTCAAGGCCGACACCTAGACGAAAGGCCAGGTCTGTATTATGGAAATCATTCGCTGACCCAGGGTTATTTCCTTCAAGTCGCATGGCTCCTATCCCTACAATGCCATAGGGTTGAAAGCGGTCCGTGAGGGCAAAAATTTTTCCATTGAGAGTGCCTGTCCAGGTTTTGTAATCGACACCATTGAATCCCTTGGGCTCAAACGCGTCTATGCGTTCGATCATGGCTTCGACGGCAATGTGTGGGTTGAATCGATAACCCAGCCGACCATTAAATCCTGGAGCATTTTTCCAATCGACATTAGAAGTAATATCTTCAATGGCATAGACTCCACCCGCTCCAATATAAAAACCAGGACGAGCATATTGAGGCGAGTCTTGCCCATAAGCCTGCCCACAGATCAACAACAATATTCCAAACAGAACTCCCGCAATGTGATTCTTTAGTTTGTCCTGAAACCTTGTAACGTTTATTTTTGGCTGAGGAAAAGGGGGGTGATCAGCCAATGAGAAGGAATGAAGGTCACGGATTAACCTGATCATCATGGTATCCTATTTAAATTTGATCGCGGTTCCTTTGACCGTGGTACAGGTAAAGGTATAGACGTTGTAAATGGGAATGAAACCGTACAGGCTGCTTTCTGCTGAGACATTGAGTAGGGCATCTCCACCCGTGGTTTCTAAGGCTTTATCCACCGCTTTAGTCATGTCCGATTGGCCAAATGGGATAATGGACAAAATGAAATGACGGCAAGCTTGTCCTTCAGCTGGTCCCAATTCCTCAAAACCCTGGCTGTTTTTTAACAGTGATGCTGGATCGGCTGAACTTTTAGTCACAATTCCCAAGTTTCCAGTAGTACTGCATCCCACCAACATACATGTCAGTAACAGAACCAATCTCCAGATTTTGGACATGTTCTTCTCCTTGAGATACGGTTAAATTTCGGAGTAACCTCTCGCAATTTGAAGCAAAACATTTTGACTTTCTTTAGGGAAATGAACCGGTCTCGGAAATCGATGTTTTTGCGGAGCTGATCTCGCCTCTGGCTTGGAAATCATAGGTAGTGACCAACCAGGTGAGAGGAATAGAAGAATTATTATCTTATTGTACCTCCAGGAGGTAAGGCAAAGGTAGAGAACACAAGTGCGAACAGGCTTCGGAAGAAGGGTGCTACTCTTATACGAAAAACTGTTATGAGTTAATTGAGGAGGCTGAAGTGCAGACCATTTCATGGGATGATTTCATAAAAGTCGAGCTTCGCGTCGGGCGCATTGAAAGTGCGGCGGTGTTCCCGGAAGCCAAAAAGCCTGCGTACATTTTGCAGGTTGATTTCGGCAAGGACATCGGCATGAAGAAGTCGAGCGCTCAGATCACGGATCTTTACAAACCGGAAGAGTTAGTGGGAAAGCTGGTTGTCGCCGTGGTGAATTTTCCAACCAAACAAATCGGTCCGTTCATGTCGGAATGCCTGGTCACGGGATTTCATAATGAGGGCGGGGAGGTGGCGTTATGTGTCCCGGACAAGCCTGTTCCCTTGGGCACAAAGTTGTTATAGTTTCTCTGTTGCTCAAGGTCGTTCCCGATAGAGCCATGTCTTGAAGGAAGTTTTAAAAAAAGTTCCACCTAATCTTCGGGCAATTTAACTCGTCCGAGGTCTCTGCGGGATGAGTGGGAAGATGGCTGGAGAAGATCTCATACATGCTGACGCCAGTTTTATTCAGTATGTTGGATATCACGGACCCGGCCGGTCTCATTTTAGTTTACCGAAATTCGCAAAAAAACCACGGTTTTTAGCAGGTGTGAGAGGTATACTGCTCTTTGATAATGGACACAAACATCAATTTGCAAAAATTTGGCCAACCGTTTTAACCAAAGGAGACGACTATGGCGTTCATTCCTACAGTAAAAAACCAATTTCGGCTTTATCCTGGAAGAAAGGGTAGCCTCATCCTCCTCTCTATGGTTTTTGCGTTAAGCGGCTGTGCGCATGATGGAAAAAGTTCTACCGATGAAAAACGTTCTCATGAATCCTACACGCACGAATCCGAATCTCCGCATGCAACTTCAAATTTTGTGGATCACCATCATTTTTCCAGCACAATGGAAGAAGAATTAATGCTGACCGATGAACAAAAAGAGGCCTTTAGCCGGCTTCGACTTGATTACGATAAAATGGTCATCAAAAAAACCGCGGATGTTCGAACGGCGGAAGTCGATCTTGCGACCCTGCTCGGGAAGGATGAGCCAGACCATCAAGCGATTCAAGAGCAGGTCAAAACCATTGGAGTTATCAAAGAAGATATGATGATGGCGCGCATTGATTCCCTGCTGAAATTGCGGGGTGTGTTGACTAAGGATCAATACGGAAAATTTAGAGAGCTGTTGCATCAACGCATGAATCAGGTCGAGGGACATTCCCCCCATGGCAGTATGTAGCGCGCACGATTGGAGTTGAGGATTGTTTGAAGTGTTTGAAAATGGATGAAGACCCGAAGCGAATCGAATGTTTTCACCCGGGGATTACTTTATTGTAGATTTGATATGGATGGGTGAGGTAGGTCCAGCTCACCCATCCATACGAACCCGCTTGTAACACGGCTGTCTCAAGCTCTTTTTAAATGCACCTTTCTACTGGCTGTGCTGAAGAAACCTATCGATATCCTTTGATGCGTTCCGCATAATCTTCAGAGGATGCCGGATCGAGTTCCCATCGGTGGGTATCACGGTCATACACTTTTTCTCCTACAAGTTCTTCCGAATCTTCAAATGTAAGACCGGCCGCTTCGCCCAACTCATCCACGGTATCTTGATCCGGAGTAGGATTGGACCCGCCCAAGGTTTCATCACCGGAACTCCCCGCGTCCATAGTGGCGTCAGGAACCCCACCGAAAAGGGTGGCTTCCTTTTGTCGGATATCTTGCCGTGACCTGCGTTCTCTGGGTTGTTGTCTGAATTGCATCCCGGCATCCTCGACTTCCTCAATGGTTTCTAGACCAGGATCCTGATCCTCAACGTACAGACGGATGATCGTGTCCGCATCCTGTGATTCCCTGTTTTTTTTCTTTGAAGCCATGTTTTCTCTCCTCTTTTGGAAACGTTGAAGAGCGTGTGAAAATTTTTTTGAAGATGAGATGCGTACTCTATCCCAGGATTGATAACAATCGAACTGAGGAAAATCCTGATGAGCTATAGACGTGAACGGTGCATTCATCTCGAACACACACGGAAACAGGAGGAGGATAAGCCCATGATTTCTTTAGATGATAGTAAGCGGGGTGCCCAAGGGGACTGTTTCAAACACAAATTGAAGATCTTTAGGGTGGAGTTGGATGCATCCGTGGGTGACATCCTGTCCTAATAAATTTAAGTACAAGGCGCCATGAATGAAATACCCATTGCCAAAACCCAATGCATAGTGTCCGAGTACTCCTGGCTGTAATCGATCAACCATCTTTCCAGGGACCGGATCGCCTTGTTCGATGAAGGCCCAATCGGGACGAATCCACACCGGTTTTTCTAATTTACTCTCTATGCTGAACGTCCCCTTGGGAGTTTCGAATGTCCAAGTCCTTTCCGGATTCCTGGGATCCGCCAAGATGTTTCCTCTGCCGGTTGAAGCGATGGCCTCATGCAGAATGTGATCGCCCTCCTTTACAAAAAGCCGATGCCGGGAAATATCCACAAGAATGGATATTTTCGCCTGCGTGGACGCGGACTTTTGATTCGGTGAGCGATTGGAGGCGGTTTGAAGTTGTTGGGAAGGCGAGGCTCTAATTTCTTGAAAAATGGTCTTGGGCATGTGTGCCGGCTTATCGTAGAGAGGCCCATCTAGGGAAAGACTCTGAGGAATCTGGAGGAAGGGTATGGATGACGGGGTGGATGGGAAAGCGTTCAGGAATGGTAAAGCGAGGACAAGGAGCAGGGGAAGTATTAAGGCTCCCCAAGCTACCGCCGCCCGGAAAACTATGGAACAGGTGGTTTTGAGAGTTGCGAAAGTCTTCCGGGGAAACTGAAGATCTCGGTTGTCAGGAGCCATGATGGGACATCACCACCAGAGGCGAGATTGACCATAAAAGCCGTCAAGCTATCGGGAATCCACGTTAACCGTACTGATGGCCTGCTCAATGTGCGCATACACGGCCGAAGCTTTTTCCGTGGCTTGGTGGGCTTGAGTCTGAGCCATTTCAAATTTCTGTTCATCAAAATGAGTTTGACCGGTTCGAAGAAGGTTTCGAGCCGAATCCAGGTCCCGCTGCAAAGCGGATAACGCCAGGTCCGATTCCTTGCCCATGGGAGCTCGACGAAGCAGTTGTTCAGCTTTTTCTATGGCAAAGGTAGCGCGATCCAATTCTTCTTGAGCTGGTTGGCGGGAGGGTTCCGGTGTTGTGACCGGCAGAGAACCATTTACTTGCTCGCTCATGCTTGATGGGGCCTGCGCACCTTTTGGCACAATTGCTGATGTCGTTGGTGCCGGCTTTTCCTGGGTAGTCGGTGAGGCTTTGTCATCGGAATCAGAACATCCTTGAATGCCGAGGGCCAAGATGACGAAGAAGCAGAGAGTGAGGCCTCCCTGTTTCACTAAAGAAGGTTTTTGAAAGGAAGGAAAGATCATAAGAGTGAGAGTGCTCTGAATCAAAAAACAATCTCTCATAACACTATAAAGGAAATACTGGCTTTGAGAAAGCTGGTAAAAACCCTGGTCTATCTTATCCAAGAAAACCCGGATGATGGAAACAAGGACGTGAAGCTGACTATTGAGTTATACAGTCCGGTTGAGGATCCTATTCGAGCCAATGTCGTATGTTTTGATAACAAACGGGCGTTCACACAGTTCATCGCAAACTGTTCTGTAAAAAAGGGGAATCTATGAAAGGTGAATGTGCAGCGATTATTGAAGCTGCTCTCGAAGGCGGATATTGGGCCATTTGTCCGGAGATTCCTGGCGCAAATGGACAAGGTGAAACGGTCGAAGAAACCAAGAATAGTTTGAGGCAGGGGATTGAAATGACTCTGGAGGACCGAAGGACAGACAATCTTCGCGGACTGCCTCATGCCGCCATCCAGGAAAAGGTGCAGATTGGATGAAATGACGGGAGTTGAACCGCCGATTGCGAATTGCCCGTTGTGATTTAAAGCACGAAGGCAGTACTCAGGCGCTCTGGGTCAATCCAAAGACCGGGGTCATGGCAACCGTTCCTTGGCACAACGACATCAAGGAGTCATTGACAAAACAAGATCTTGAAGAATCTGAATGCGAAATGAATATTGAGTAACCGGTTGCAGAGAATGGAGTACTGAGGAAGTTAATTTGGTGGACAAACACGAGGCAAGAGTACTCTTGGCGACGGAACTCGAGGGATGGCGACAATGACCATATGCTGAGTTGGCTTCACTCGTCCACGGCGACCCAGTGACGGGTGAAGTCCAGAGTGAGTCGGGCAACCGCTACCAATACGAAATCCAAGTCTTCTGGGACAGAAAGCCCGGAGGAGACATACGTGTTCTTGGCGCGATCGACGATGGGGGAGTCCATGCATTTTTCCCCTTGACTGACGATTTCATCCTGGCCTCCAATGGCGACTTCATTGGCGAGGACTCCTTCTAGCCCGTCGTCGCAGCTGACCAGCTCGGTCCCCAGCTGAACGGAAGGATGTTAGTTTGGAATAAGCAGAGATTTCAGATATTGTCCGGTGAGTGACTTGGGGGTGTTGGCGATTTCTTCCGGGTTCCTTGCGCCACGATGTGACCTCCCGATTCGCCGCCGCCGGGGCCGAGATCAATCACCTCATAATCCGTGTGTTGCCATATGGAGGATTTCCTTACCTTATGCACTGAGGTATACTCTCCTTATGTCAATTAACCTACCTCTGAAAGAGATGACCCTTCAGGAAAAACTTGCGGTCATGGAGTTGATTTGGGAGGACCTTGTCCGTACTCCCGATTCGATTGAATCTCCTGCCTGGCACCGTGATGTTCTTGAAGAACGTGAGCAACGAATCGCCGAGGGAAAATCTCAATTTACAGATTGGGAGAAAGCCAAGCTCGACATTCGCAACAAACTCTCGTGAAAATCCAGATCCTGGATGAGGCCCAGCAGGATTTAATCCAGGGCTTTCGTTTTTATGAAAATCGGGAATCTGGGCTTGGGTCTTATTTCTTAAACAGCCTGTTTTCGGATATTGATTCCCTTCTGTTGTATGCCGGAATTCACCAGGTCACGTATGG
>JBATLR010000043.1:0-9314 GCA_049289415.1 Nitrospirales bacterium | reverse complement strand
GCATGTCAAGGAATCGTATGGTCTACAGGCATCCATTTCATTCAACCAGAGAGGCTGAAATCAGCCTGGCGCAGCGGTTCACCATCAGCCCCTATCTTCAGACCATCAGGCTACCAAAATTTTCGCGTAACCCAGGTCTCGTGGGAAAGGTCGCATCAACAAAATTTTACACCAGCACGACACCAACGGGGCAGAAAGAAATGGCTCCCGCATCAAAGGAGAAAAGAGGATGGTACGAGAAGGCCGGGCAGAGACGAAAAACCAACCATTTCATCCGTATAGTATAGGCAATGAGCCTTTTTGTCTGGATTCTGGGAGAGGGCCTCGCCTTTCCAGAGACCCAGCCGGGAGAACTATCGGACTCTCCTTCAACTGTCTAGGGAAAACTAATTCCGTCGGAGGACGAAGATGAATTAATTGAACGTGAGATCCGGATTCGCGACCATCGCGAACTTCCTCGACTGTTGCCCTGGAAACCAACAGCCCCTAGCGCACCCGCACCAAAATTCCTCGTGACTTCAGTTGGTGGACCATCAACAGGCGGAACACTCCCTCAGAGCACCCACGGTACTAACAAAACTCCAAGCCTGAGGATTATCGCGAACGGCTGGACGTGGTTGGAATTGGAGTTAGAATCTACCCTCTTGAAAAGTGAATTGAATCAGCGACATAAAAATTTTTCATTAAAGAGTTCGGCCTTTAAATTTTTCCTAAACCCACACTCAATCATCGCGCCAAGGCAAGTCTGCATTCGCCTGACCTGGCAATACCCTGTACGGCCTTAATTTTTTATCCTCAAAATTTGGGCCGGGAATTCATGAAATTCTCTCTCTCAAATACATTCCCGAGTGCCATGCCTATCGGTGTGTTGCTGAGTCCCGTTCTCTCCACTCGACCTCGGAGTCTGATGACACCACGACCATCACGCTCGACCAAACCATGGATTTCATCGGTACGGAGGGCCGTGACGTGGTCGCAAACCCCGTGGAGTATTCCCTTGAGGCGGCGCAGGAATGGCTTCAGCTCATTCCCGGAACCGAACGCCGGGATGAATTGTTGAGGGATTTTCTTTGACCTTCCCCACATCCCTCAGTAAAATTTCTTGGGGTTGCAACACATGCCCACGAAAGGCTTGGCTAGAATTAGGCTCACGCTCATTTATCTGCGGCATTCATCTGACGGAGATATACGTTCAATGTTTTTCCAACAAACCGACAATAAATTTTCCCAGTACACGATATTCTGCCTTGCCATGATGTTTGGTAACCTGCTGACCGGCTGCCTTCAGTTCAATCCCTCTCGCACCTACAATGCCGATATCGTGAACTATCAAGCGTCCTCAGGAATAGTAGCCACCCCCCTGAACGGGCACACCCGCACCATAGAGGCCAATAAACCCTGGCAAGCCTCTGGAGTCACAGTGACCCCAGGTGACACGGTGAAAATTCTGGCTATGGGCAAGTGGAGTCAAGCTCCGGCCTTGAATGTTTGGAGCGGCCCAGAAGGTTTGGATGGCACAGGAAAGGAAGTCCCGTGGATCAACGCCAACGCTCTCATGGGCAAAATTGGTGAACAGGGAAAACCCTTTGAAATTGGAACAGAAACTGAGCTCCGAGCCACAGGAGAAGGGGAAATTTATTTGGCCATCAATGACCCCTTCCCCTGGATCGAGGATAATGCCGGTTCCATGCAAGTCACCGTGTATATCCAGAAAGATTCTCTTCCCCTGGCCAATCTTCAACCCATAGGAAGGACATCACTCTCCTCTCAAGCAAAGCCCGCTCTCGCCATCCCAGCAGAAGCAGGGAAACGTACTGCTCTGGTCATAGGCAATAGCGAATACCAGATTGGCAGTCTTCGGAATCCAGCCAATGATGCGCAGGATATGGCTGACGCCCTGGTGAAACTCAGATTTGATGTGACCCTCGAATTAAATGTTGACCTAGAAAAAATGGAACATGCCATCAGTGAATTTGGCAGACACCTCTACCAGGGCGGAGTCGGACTGTTTTATTACGCTGGCCATGGCGTGCAGGTCGGCGGAGAAAACTATCTCATTCCCGTCAATGCCGCCATTGAAAGCGAAAGCGATGTCCGCTACAAGGCCGTGAATATCGGCCAGGTGCTCGGCAAAATGGGGGAAGCTCGAAATGGATTCAATATTGTTATCCTGGATGCCTGTCGAGACAACCCCTTTGCGAAGGAATTTCGCTCATCCAGTCGTGGGCTTGCAGTCGTCAATAGCTCATTCGTGAAGGGAACGTTTATAGCCTATGCCACAAGCCCGGGAAAAGTTGCTAGTGACGGAGAAGATCGAAACGGCCTCTATACTCAACATTTACTTCAACACATTTCCTCTCCAGGCCTGCCGGTGGAACAAGTGTTTAAACTGGTCCTGCAAGGTGTTGAGCGCGACACCAATGGCAAACAATCACCCTGGACCTCTTCTTCCTTTTCCGGGAATTTTTCCTTCCAGCCCACAGTACAATAAAAACACACGCAGATCCATTTAGCTCTCCCTCCCCCTCATCTTGTGTAAGCTTCGGGTTGTGTAAAAAAGAAGATCCATTCCCAAACCTACAGGGAATTTTGAATGTCCTCTCTCAGGATCTTTTACTTCATGTAGCTGACACCAATTTCAAGGAGACAAGAAATGCGTCAGATGTCTTCATGGCAGCGTGACCCAATTGACCATTCCCGTGAATGGCCGGCAAGCATTTTCAAGCAGCCTGGCTTTCTGACGAAAGCCAGGCCGAAGGGGTTGGGTTTAGCCACGATTCGCCTGCAAAACCTTAATTTTTCTTGACATTCCTCACCTAATATATTGGGATAGGTCATCCCTGAGACAATTTTTTATTTCACAAAATACAAAATCTGGTGAACCGAATTCCATTGGATTTCGACCCATCAGGTAAAGACTGATAATTCAATTTTCAATTCACCCTCTAGTTCAAAAGGGAAAAAAGTATGAACATGTCCTTTGCCAGACGAGTTCTCTGTGCGATGTTCGTAAGTATTTTTTTTCAATCCGGTCTCCCCGCTCAAGCCTTGATACCCGATGAAACCACGACTATCACGCTGGACCAAGTCGTCCATTTTATCGGTACGGATGGCAGTGATGTCGTCGCTGAACCGGGCGACTATTCGGTGGAACCCGCAGAAGAGTGGCTTCGGCTTATTCCAGGAGCGGAACGACGGGACGCCTTGTTGGTTGAAGCGCAAAAAGGGACGCATGAAGTGAAGGTGGAAGTGCCGATCGTCATTTCTACCCCGGGCAGTGAACCAGACGAATTAGATGTTCACGTGGTGCAACTCCTCAATCCTGACGGCACCAGTATGATGGCGACTGGAACCTATAGCGGCATTCAATCACGAGGGCTATTTGACGCGGCCAAGAAAGCGGCAGCCAGAGCCAAGGCCGTAGCAGAAGCAGCTCGACGAGTCGCCGCCCAGAAGGCCGCCGCCGCTAGGGCCGCAGCCTTACGAGCCAAACAAGCCGCTGAACAAGCCGCTCAGGCTGCGGCGGCTAAGGCCCAAGAGCTGGCCAGGCAGACGGCTCAATTTGCAAAAGTTCAGGCCTGTAAAATCCAGGTCAGTGCTATTAGAGGCGGTCTCAAAGCTGGACAGGCAGCAGAAAGCCTGATGAAGCAAGTGGCAGCCATTCTCCCAGTTGCCAAGCAACGGCAAGGTTCTCTGCAAAATAGACTCAATCAAGACCAGGCCTATCGTGAACAAATCGTGAACACCATGGTGTCTGGGATCAATGCCAACAAATACGTCATTCCGGAAATGAACCGCATACAAGCCAATTTGAATAATCCAGCCAACCGATCAAAATTTATGGATTTACTATTTAGTCCCACCATGATTTGCGAGAATTCTATTGCGGACTTGGATAGGGCATTGATTCAAGCAGGCCTGGCGCCTAGTTTTGCCACCGTGAGAACCCGTGGCGCAACCGATAATCATTTTTACATGGGCTTCCAGGTGACATTGGATGCCGCTTATGTGGGTGGCGCCCAGATCGGATTCTTCGGAGTGACTGATTTTAGGGGAAATGGTGGATGGCACTGGTTCATTGGACCGGAAGCGGGAATCGTCGTAGGGGGAGGGGGTTCCCTCGAAGTTATTTTTTTTCCAAAGGTTAACCTGGATTCTTTTGCAGGCTGGGGAGCTGGCATTGGAGGGTCGCTTGGAGCCGGTGCCACTGGCAATGCAGACGGGATGTGGGACGGTAGTGTAAAAGAATTTCAGGGTTTTGGAGTCGGGGGAGGCGGCGGTGTCGGATCTAAAATGGTCGGCAGTCTGACCGCTTCCTATACCCACGCATGGAAAATCGGCAAATAGACTGAAACCCGTTTCCTCAGTCTTTTTTGGGCTATTCTGGCCTGGCACTCTTAGAAGAGCCGGGCCGGAGGCTTTACACCAATAATCCTCATAATCGTGAAACGGAGGTTGTCATGCAGCCCTTCAAAACGTCTCTCATTCTGAGCGCCTTGATCATGATGTGCCTTTGTCTGTCCATCTCTACCGCCTTTGCACTGGACCCCAATACGGGAATCCAAGATCGGTATTCCTCCCCTTCAAAGGGACAGATCCTTTCCCCTTCAGGACGGGAACCCGTCACAAAAAAACAACCGACGACCGAACAAAAATTCAACCTGCTTTTTTCTAAGATGGCAAAACTTGAACAAACCATGGCAACCCTCCAAAATCAAGTCACCGTACAGGCTCAACACATTGCCCAACTCAGACAGATAATTGCGGTGAATTCTTCCGGCGTGGTCACCATTCAAGCCCCAGGAACCCTTAACATTAACGCCGGAGGGAACCTGAACATGTCCGGCAGTACCCTTGATATCAAAGCCGCAATTGCAGGAGTGCATGGCATACTCAAAGCCGACACCCTGATGACCACCACGGTCATCGCCAAAAGCTTATACCCCTGGAGCCGGCAACATTTGGTAACCTTCACGTTTCATGGCCTTGAACATTGACCTCCCATGGGACTAACTCCATTTCGATCAGATGACGCACTTCGCGAATTGTCTCTGGCGACCTCCTGCGATAAGAACGTGGTGACCCTCAAAAATTCTGACGCAGACGGAATGTGAGATTGACAAGAAAGGCAATCCGACGAGTTATGAAGTGTGGGAATACCGATACAGAGTTTTGATGGACTGAATTCCATCTCTCCAACCAATTTTTTTCCCCTCCGCTTTACTTCTGGGTAAATAAGAAATCGGCACCTCTGTCACCCGCCAATTCTTCTGAGCCACTTTCAGCGTGAGCTCCAATTCCAAATCAAACCCTGGTTCTTCGAGCGAGATATCTTTCAAGACTTCCTGTTTAAACACTTTGTAACCGGTCCATACATCCGTCAATGATAAACCCGTCGCAGCATTGGTTAACGCGGTGAAAATCTTGTTACCCAGATAGGAGACCGGTGGCCAACTCCCTTTCCAGTCCCCCAAAAACCGAGACCCGTAGACAACATCGGCCCGGCCTGTTATCACTGGCTCTAATAGACGATGATAATCCTCTGGACTATATTCCAAATCGGCGTCCTGCACGATTACAATGCTCCCTCGAACCTGCCGAAATCCCGTTTTCAGGGCTGCGCCTTTCCCTTGATTGTGTTGGTGAGCCAACACCCGGACTTGAGAGCAATCGGCACGTGACTCACGGAATTCTTTCTGGCTTTCTTCTTCATCTGAAGAACCCTGACCGAACTGCTCGTAGAGCCATTCCCGAGTTCCATCCGTGGATCCGTCATCCACAATGATTAGTTCTTTTGGAATTTCCACATTTTGCACGCGGCTGACAATCGTCTCAATCGTTTTCCGTTCGTTGTAGACGGGAATAACAATACTCACCAATTGATTTTTTTGATTTATGGTATCTTGCAGCTGTTCCATGTCTCTTTTCACCGCAGCGAGCATGGCCGCCTGGAACCAATTGCTGAAGAGATTTTAGGTAGCCTACCATGAACGTTCAGAAAAACCTCCTCATTTTTTTTGAGGATATTCACTACCAAGGAAATCTCTAATTTTTGACGAGGGGATCTCACAATTATTTGCGGAAGGATCAATCCGAACTGACGGATAGCACCCATTTGTGAACGGATTTCTCTTCGCCATTGCGATTTTTTTCATTGTCTCAAACACCTTTCCTGTCCCATATTCTTTGTCTCATGACACATTTCAGGACATCCGATCCCTTGAGACAGATTGACCAAAATTAGCTCAATTTCAATACGTTACAATGCCCAACCAATCCGGCACTCTCTTTGCGTAGTTCATCGGTAATAAAAATGGATGAAGCAATACGACGAGAAATGGAGGGAGGCAGGACGAACATGACGGTATCTTTACCACAGACATTAGAAAGGATATCCGACATCAAGTCTGTCACCATACTGCTCATTGATGATTCCCCGGATAATTTGATGATCCTGAGAGATATCTTAGAACAAATGGGTTATCAGGTTGTGTGTGCAGAAGATGGCGAAAAGGGACTTGAACACGCCCAACGCGTTCAACCCGACTTGATATTTATGGATGTGAAAATGTCTGGGCTTGATGGATTCCAAGCCTGTGAACGACTTCGAGCACAGGAGAACTTTCAGCTTACCCCGATTATTCTCATGAGCGCGCAATCAGAAATCACTCATCGAGACCGGGCCTTTGCAGCTGGAGGCTCTGAGTTTTGGCCTAAACCCATAACCCCCACGAAAATCCGGACCGAACTTCATCGATTTTTAAAATAATAAGGCTCAAGTTAGATCGGGTTTTACACTACCTGCAGGCGGAATTCACTCGGGAGGTGCCCCTAAGGGGCGACCTCCCTCTTTCGTTGATAATTGAAATTTTCCCATTCAATACACTCATTTATCTAAATGGATACATGCATCTTTCCCAAATAAACAAAATACCACTCACATGGGAAGCCCCCACTCCGCTGGCCCCATTGCTCAAATCATTGCTACAAGACCTGATTTTGACATGGCATCTAAATTGCTGTCTAATTTCTTTATATGGGGTTTCCTTCAAAATTCTCCATTTAAGATACATTTTTGAAGGGAAAACCCCACAGGAAGAGTCATTTAACAGACGCCAATTTGGCTTATTCACCTTTTACAACCTGGAGAAAGTACGCATGGTCACCGGTCTAAGAAAAAATTCCACTATTAGCCTGTCCACTTGGGGCCAACGCGGAACGGCAGGGTTGGTCGAGGAATGGGAACCCCGAATACCCATTCCTGAAGAAAAGCAACAAACCCGTCGACGTTCATCCATCTCCAGTCCGGACTCAATCGAGCCGACCACGGAGAGGGAAAATCTTAAGAAATAGGGACGCTCCCCTCAAGAAGACTCGCTCAATCTTCTTCGTATCAGTAATGTATCCAGCCATCCCCCATGGACTGGGTTTCGGGTGACAAACGTTGAGCCTTCTACCCGAGTGCCATTCAACAGGCCCCTCCTCATCATAAGAATCTACCAACCTCTCAGGAAAGTATTTTCTCTGAGTCTTGGAAAAATATCATTTATCTCAGACAATGTGGGTCTTCCCCTGACCACATTGCTCTTAATAGGTCTGTTCTGGAAGCAAAAAGTCACAACCTGACCACGATTCAATTATTGACTGACGCCGACTTACAACAGAAGTATTCTTGAGGTAAACGAGATGGTCCGAGGTCAAATATGGCTCGGTCGATAGCTATAAGCCTTGTTCAATTCATGTAGGATTACCAGCCTTCCGTTTTCTGGGACTGATCTAAGGAATTACGCAGCACATCTTCATTCCAAGTGGATTCTCGCATGCTTCGGATTGCACAATCTTTTACGATTCCCGTAAGGTAGAGCCTTGAAATTCTATTTTTACAGTATTCTAACGATACGTTTGTGAAAATACTCTCCTTTCTCAGGCTTGGCCTGTTGTGGTATCTGGTGAGTCTGTCTCCGGCTCTGCTTTGGGCTGCCCCTCCGAATGTGGTTTTGAGCCGCGCACTCCACTTTTCTTCTCCCGATGGCACTCCCATCACCATAGAACCCGGAAAATATTTCATTGAACAAGCCGGACCATCTAAAATGCGGGTCATCCCTGAAGGGGATAAACCCGGTCTCACCATTCAGGCAGAATCTCTCACTCACGAACAATACGAATTGTTTTCTCCTATGGCTCTCACTCGGCCCCAAAAGAACGAAGAGGTTTTAATTGAACTCCTATTACCGGGCGGAATACGCCTGGAGGCCCGAGGGTCAACGAAGGCTCCTGCCGAACCACCCAAAATCCCCATGGTCTCACCCCCTCCTTCATCCCCATTGACTCAAATGCCTGAAGCTGGGGCGATTGTTCCCCCTCCTGTCCCTATGTCACCTCCATCAACGCAAGAAGATACTCCGGCTAACTTGGCCTCACCCACTGATGATTCTTCTGCCATGACGAAGAGTTTAGATACCTTCTTGCCATATCATGCCCCTCAGGTTTCTGCCCAAGGCACACGGGTTGTCGTGGATGAGCAGGAACCGGGAAAAGACCCGTTGTACCTGTCTGTCTTATCCCCGGACCATATTGGATTGACGATGTTTGAACAGCCCGCTCTTTTTTGGTTTATTGCCCAACTGACGTCGCAACCCGTGGATGTCATGATTATGGATGAGGGGAATACCCAAATACTGCTCGATGTCCGCATGCTCCCTCCTATTCAACCTGGCATTCATAAAGTAGACCTGAAGGATTATGGGATCAGGCTTCAACTCAATACGACCTACCAATGGAAAATCGTTCTTCAGGGCCTGAACCCAGGAGAAAGCCATACAACCAACGGGTGGATCATGCGGGTCTCGCCTTCGGCCAATGTAGCAGCTCTTGCCAATCTCCCATCCATTAATACCACTCCCACGGAACCACTCCTTGAAGCAGGGCTCTGGTATGACGCCATCTGGGCCTTGTCAGAACGCCTTCACACCGATCCCACCGATACCCGAGCTCTCACCCAGCGAGCCAATCTTTTTGAACAAGTTGGTCTCCTTCCGCCAGCCAAACAGGATCGTGCCCACCTTCCTCTTCCCTAGAAAAAACCAGTAATGCCGCGTTGAGAGATTTTTGCTTCCAAAATGAATTCCCTCGCTGGTTTTCTTCCAGTCACTTGCCTGTAAACAAAGGTACGTAATCCTAACTGGTTGTCGGGAAAATTCCCCATAACGGTCAAACAAAATCTGCCATTTCCTTACTTTTTTTGCCTGGCATCGGTACACTTGCAACAGATTTTTCCCGTTCATCAGAGTCAACCAATCAGCCAGGCGTGAACC
>JBATLR010000042.1:0-4108 GCA_049289415.1 Nitrospirales bacterium | reverse complement strand
CAGCAGTGGAACTTCAGTCCCGACGGCGCAACAAGCCAGACAGAAGATCATCACGTCTAGCTCCCGGCGGTCACGGTGCTCGAGTTAAGCATCATCCCGGACACCAGTGGGGGCTCCGCGCTCTCGTCGTTGGCCAAGTTGCGGCTGGGTTAATTCTAGACGAAACCGCTTGTCAAAGCCTGGTGACAAATCATCCCAACTGATTTTGGCCGATTCCACCTGAGGTATCGACCAGCCTGGTATCGACCAGCCTGGTATAAACCAGATTGAGTTGCACCATGCACCCGTTTGGTCGTAGGAGGACTATTTGAAATTACCGTTCATTTAATGCCGCATGAGATGGCCAGCGTCATTATCCACAACGGAAACGGAAGGTATCTTTTGATGCTTAGAGATCGACCACCAGATCCCAGAAATTTTTCTCATAGAGTCCCCTTAGAAAAAGAGAGTCCCAAGTTTTTGGTTAAATTGGGTAAATCGGGTAGGGGTTGGAAAGCAGGCCGTGCGAATGGTTAAGAATGCTCACTGCTAGGAGTCGCGTCCTGGTTGATGAGTTCCTGTTCTTCGGAATCGGGTTGAGGTCGGGACCGTCTCTTAGAGTACTGACTGGTCAATTGGTACAGGATGGGAACAACGAATAAAATGAGGAAGGTGGCGGTCAACATGCCGCCCACCACCACGCGGGCCAAGGGCTTTTGAGCCTCGGAACCGATGCCACTTGCGAGCGCGGCGGGAACTAATCCCAGCGCGGCTCCCAGAGTGGCCATTAACACCGGTCGCATCTGCAACTCCGCTCCTGAAAGGATAGCCTCCTTGAGGGGGATGCCATTTTGTTCCAACTCCCGGATACTGGAGACGATTAAGACACCGCCAAGAATGGCGATCCCCAATGTGGAAATAAATCCTACGGCGGCGGAAATGCTAAAGGGGGTATGGGTTAGGACTAGAGAGAGTACCCCTCCGATCATGGCAAAGGGAACCGTGGCGAGCACGATGAAGGCGTACCGGAATGAGCCAAACGTGAGGTACAGCAAAAAGAGAATCAGGATCATGGTCAGGGGTACCACAATCATCAGGCGTTGTTGTTCTTTGACCAATTGGTCATATTGCCCCGCCCATTCGAGATGATACCCTTCTGGCAGTGTGATCCGGTCTTCGAGGTGTCGTTGGGCTTCTCGAATCGTACTCACCAGATCCCGGTCACGGATACTGAACATAATAGGGATATATCGCTCGTGATTTTCTCGATAGATCATGAAGGCGCCGGTTTGTCGAACGATCGTGGCTAATTGTTTTAGGGGAATGCCGACTCCTTCGGGAGAACTGACCTGGATCTGCCCAATCGTGGTTTCGTCTTGTCGATATTGGGGAAGAAATCGAACCACCAATTCAAATCGCCGGTCTCCTTCGATCACTTCCGTGACGGCTTCCCCACCGATGGCCGCCTGAACCATCGCATTGACATCGCCGACTTGTATGCCGTAACGGGCGCAGGCTTGCCGGTCAACTTGAATCAGGAGATTGGGTTGTCCCATGGTCCGGTTAATGCTGAGTTCCTTCACTCCGCGGATGTTTTTGAGTTCACCCTCTACTTTTTCCGCAAGGGATTGAAGTTCTGTGAGGTTGTGCCCGTAGAGCTTAATGGAGTTTTCGCTCTTCACGCCCGACATGGCTTCTTCCACGCTGTCTTGGATGAGTTGGGAGAAGTTGACTTTGAGGCCGGGGATCGTCTCAAGGCGTCCCTCAATTTCTTCGATCAGACCTTCTTTAGTCAGGCCGGGGCGCCATTCAGGCCTGGGTTTGAGATTGACGTAATATTCCACATTAAAAAAACTTTCGGGGTCTGTGCCATCATCCGGGCGTCCGAGTTGTGAGACCGCAGTGGTCACTTCGGGAGATTCCATAAACATTTTCCGCATGCGGCTGGCCAGGGCTGAGGCATCGTCAAACCGGATATCGATCGGCATGCGAATCCGCACCCAGAGGTTCCCTTCCTCTAACGCCGGCATGAACTCTCCACCCATGAAGTTGAGTGCTAAAACGGTCACGGCTAATAGCATCCCCACCGCGCCTAGCACCTGTTTTTGGTGATGAAGTCCCCAGCGAAGAGCGCCCAGATAGGTTTGCCTGAGCATCGAAACCAGCTTGGGTTCCTGTTCGCGCATGGGTCCATTGAGCAGGAAGGAGCACATGGCTGGGGCAAGGGTGCACGCCAGCAGCAGGGAACCAGCCAGGGCCAGGCCATAGGTAATGGACATGGGCGCAAAAATTTTCCCCGGGACCCCCGTCATGGTGAAAAGGGGAATGAACGCCACCACGATAATCACCGTCGAAAATAAGATCGGTCGTCCCACATGCCGGGCGGCCCTCGCAATGAGCTGAGGAGGAGTGACCCCGGGTTTGGCATGGTGGCACAGGTAAAAGAAAATGCTTTCGACCATGACCAGGGGGGCATCGACGATAATCCCGAAATCAATGGCACCCAGAGAAATGAGATTCGCGGATTGCCCCATGATGACCATGGCGGAAAAGGTGAACAGCAGAGCCAGTGGAATGGTACAGGCGACGATCAGGGCGGTCCGGAAATGTCCCAAGAAAAACAGGAGAACGATGAGCACCAATACCATGCCGTTGATTAATATGTGCACGACCGTCTCAATGACGGTGTTGATCATGGTGGTCCGGTCATAAATGGTTTTGATGTGGACGCCGGCGGGAAGTTTTTTTTGGTTTAAGTCCTGGACCTTTTGATTGACGCGTGCCAGGGTGGGCAGAGCCTGGGTGTCCCGTTGCAGAAGAATCACCCCTTCCAGAGTGTCTTCCACCTCGTTAATGCCGACTTGTCCCAAACGGATCGCATTGCCAATGGACACTTTCCCGAGATTTTCAATAAAGATGGGAGTGCCGTCCTTGACCGCTACGACGACCTTGGCTATGTCGTCCAAGCTGTCGATAAATCCCACTCCCCTGACATTGTAACTTTGGGGTCCTAAGGCCAAATAACTACCACCAACATTGGCATTGCTATTGGCGAGGGCTGCTTTGATCTGAGCAAGAGTGACTCCATAGGTGAGCAGGGCGCCGGGATCTAGGTCCACGTGATATTCTTTTGTGGTCCCTCCAAACGCCGTCACATCAATGATGCCGGGTACCTGTTTGAATTCACGCCGGACCTGCCAGTCCTGGATGGTTTTGAGGTCGGTGAGAGAATAGCCGTCTCCCACTAATTCATATCGATAAATTTCTGCGATGGCCCACCAGGGAGAGAGTTCCGGTTTGACGCCATCGGGCAGATCAACGGTGTGGAGCCGATTTAGCACTTCTTGGCGGACGGCATACCAATTGGTGCCAAATTCAAAATAGACCTTGAGTTCACTTAATCCAAAAAGAGACAAGGAACGTACATTGGTAAGGCCGGGAATGCCCTGGAGAGCGGTTTCAATGGGAATGGTGATAATTCGCTCCATTTCCTCGGCGGACCATCCCGATTTTTGAGAAATGACTTCGACAAAGGGCGGCGAAGGGTCCGGGTAGGCAACCACGTCAAGGATATGAAAGGCGTAGAGCCCTCCAAAAAGCAGGAAGATCCCGAATGTGCAGACCAGAGCACGTTGGACGAGTGACAGCTCGACAAGTCTGCCAATCATGATTTCTGGGGAGAAGGGGGGGCAAGGTGTTCCGAGGACAATCCCTCATCCTCGACATTCATGTCCTGGCCTTTGAGGAGTACGGCCCCTTTGACGACGATCGTTTCGCCAGCCTGGAGACCGTGGAGGACGGGCATTTGGCCGGAGGAGGGGAGTCCGGTTTTGATCGGACGTTTCTTGTAATGCTTGTCGCTATCCGCGACATAGACATACATCTTTCCGTCAATTTCCAGCACGGCTTCTTGGGGAATAAGAGGATAGGAGAGGCTCTCGCTCAGTTTGACATTCAATCGCGCAAACATCCCCGGCTTGAGTTTGCGGTCGCTATTGTCCACGACCGCTCGGAGTTTAATGGTCCGGGTTGTCTGATCTACGACATCCCCGATGGCTGAGATGGTGGCTGGAAATGCCGTCTCGGGATACGCTTCGACGGTGACCGTCGCTTTCTGTTTGATTTGCAC
>JBATLR010000041.1:0-3459 GCA_049289415.1 Nitrospirales bacterium | reverse complement strand
AAAAGAGCAGGCAGGTATCCGCTTTCAAGATTGACCTGATCAAATTGATTAAGATTTTCATTTATATATTTCAGGGAAGACGAGTGACCAATGTCTAAATCGCCAAGTTCTTGTCCAATCAAAGTTGGAGCCGGCCCTTTTGGCACAAGTCGGTCGAGTGCCGTGTGCTCTCCAAAATGATCGACCTGCCACTTGAGACGAGGGAATCCCTTCAGATCCTGCAATTTGATTTTTCCCACTCCAAGAAAATCTATCTCGTCCCGTGGTGGGTTTTCATTATCCAGCATGGAAAATCCATCTATTTCCCTGGGGATCTTAAAGCCAAGTAGATCGGCAATGGTTGGCAACACATCAATTCCGCTGACAAGCCGCTCACGAATGCTTCCCTCACGTTGCCCAGGCAGCTTGACGAACATGGGGACCTTTAGAATGTCGCTCTCATTTCCCTTTTGTACCTCTCGCATGGATAGCCCCCGCTGAAAGGAAACACCATGATCGGCTGTCACAATAATGAGTGACTTATCGAAAAGATCTGCGGTTTCAAGTGAACTTCGCAATTTCCCAAGGAACTGATCAACATATCCAATTTGCTGGAGGTATTGGTGGTACGCCGTGAGAATCAAGGGTTCTTTCCCTATCCACCTTCCCCCCCAACCGGGTCCATCGATCCACCCGACAGGAATGAATCGTTCCTTGTTAAAATATTGCTGACCAGACACCAAATATTCATACTTCGTATGAGGCAGGATGACGTGAAGAAAATGGAGGACAGGACTTGAGGTTTGCTTTATTTGAGAAAGGAAAGAAGTGATCCGCGATTCTCTTGAGCTATCGCCCCCCGCAGCAAGATCGGGATGGATACGACTCTCGTTCTGCCCAAGAATCCCTTTCTTCAACAATTCCTCACCGAAACCGGTCCATTGCGCGTGGAGCGGGGGCAACTGTTTTCCTAATTGTGGCGGGGCAATAATATGAAAAAATATCACTGCCAGATCTGCAAAAAAGGACTTGTAACGAAGCGACGAACCAGCAGCAGCATCTTCTTCCTTGCATAGTTTATGGGGACAAAGTCTTGTCACAGACTCCACTACATTAAGAGCATAACGGTCTCCCAACATTGTGAACAGATTTTGCGGATGATCTGTTGCCGTCGGGTTGAGTCGAACACCAGCTCTTGGTTGCCGCCCAGTCAAAATTCCAGACACCGCAGTTGCGGTTTCTACATACGTTGCAACCGCATTAGGAAACCAATAACTTTGTGCCGCTAGAGCGGCAAAGTTAGGAAAACGCACCGGATCGATTCGACGTTCACCGTCTAATAACGCGGTGATGTTAAATTCATCCAGCACTACAAGGACAACCGGGATCGGGTTATTAATTGCAAATGGGGCCTTTACCTCAATAGCATCCGGCATGACAAGACGACCGACGGGAGTAAACAACAAAAACCACACCGGAAATGCCACCACGACGGGTGAAAGCACCGTGAGAAACAGCCGGAACGCCTGCCCGCGAACATAAAGGACCGAAAAGAGAAAGCCGATCAGCAATGCAAACCCGACAATCAAAAGATCAGATCCATCCACTAATCGCTGCACCGGAGGCAGGACTGTGAGAAACGCCAGGCCAAAGACAAATACCAAATGCAGGCTATTCCGAACACGCTCACCGACTAGCCAAGCGGCCAATTCAAGCAGCACCAGGCCTAGTGCCACACCAATCGAGAGGATGAAGACCATCCCGATGATAAGCCCCGGACCGGCTTTATGAGAAACAAAAAACTCGGGATTTTGCCCAAGAAGATCATAGAGCGGCTGGGCAATGGCAAAGCCAACGAGAGCAAATATGTGCAAAAATTCAATAAGGACCATACGAATACCAGGCATATTTAGCTCATCTGACGAAGTGGTCATTTCGGTCCCTGATGACAGAGATTAGGCCAAATTCAGATATTTACGGTGAGGATAAAAAGCGTCTTTGAGGAAAGCGTGGGGAAATATTCAAGGCGTTTTTCGGCGACACCTCAGATTTTTCATGGTGGCTCAATATTTCACGTACATTCGACCAGGGTACAAGTTCCCGAATTACATTCGTTTAAACCACACCAACACTCGTCCGCTTTTTGAGACGATTTCATTCTTAATGATCACCGCCTTTTCTTTCAAAAGCGCCATGAAATGTTCGGCGGTGTAATCAGGGAAAATATCCTGACGCAGACTTAACAATTCTTGCACCATAGGATCATTTTTCGGAACAAATTCGATGACCCCCTGTGGCGCAAGCGTGAGCAGCCAATTGACAACCTGAACCAACGGAATATTCCTGGCAATTGCTAAGTGATGAACAAGAGCCAAGGCAAGGATGGCATCCGCTGAAGCCCGGGACTGCAGACTTTCCCGCTCGTGACCATTCCACCCTTGGCTTGGACTCGGATTAGCCGCATCCATAAACAGAGCCTGAAAAGAGAGACGCCTCTCGACTGCTCGACAGTAACTGCCATCCAACGCTCCCTGATCAAAGTCAAATCCCACGACGCTCCGTGCCCCGCCTTCCAAAGCCGCTTCCGAATATTCACCCGTATTACACCCAAAATCCCATACAAGTGTGGGCTGGACCGTTTGGGCAAATTCAAGAATGAATTGTTTTTTAGATTTGATTTCCATTGAGGAATAGCTACAGGTCTTATCATAGTCCCCCCAAGTGCTTTCACCCTTATTCAGAGGTGTCAATTGGCTAATCCAATGAAACATTTTTTCCAGCATCGCCTTGAAAGAAGAAAGAGGGAAGGAGGCCTTGGCTAACGAATCATCCTGAAGGCTTTTCGTACGTTTGGTGGAAGTTTTTTGGAAAAGATCTTGCAAAATGACGTGGGTCAAGACATTCCACTTGCAGCAGTGTCTCCACTTGAGTAGCTTTCGGATCTCTCCAGTTGTAATTCCTTCCTGCGTTCCCCGATACCAGGCGTTATGAGATATTCCAAAAAATGCGCGAAGTAACAGAGGGTTCAGGAATTGTTCGCAAAATTGGCGATGACCAACCCACATTTCACCAGATAGGTAGCGCCTAAAGGAGAGGTGATCAATAAAAACAGGCTGATTTCCCTGAAATTGAATATTGTAAGCTGAGGCATCGGAAAGCGTGACACCAACTTCCAATGATTGCAAATGGATTCGTAAATGCAGGAGTGCGGCGGCCTTCAGGGCCGGAAATGACCATTCATACGGATAAGAGACAAATGGAAGCCTAGGAGCTTCCAAAACATACCGAGGCTTTGGATCTGAGAGCTTTAGAACATCTGAAGACACGACCTCAAAGGGTAGGAGCAACCCTTCGGTCATAAGCTTTTTGAATAATCCCGTTGAAGTGACAAAATCGAAATCCTGAGAAAAACAACTATTGACCGTCCTAAAGATACGCCCCTCAAACTGATACACGCTCCCACTGGGATCACGGAAGGAT
>JBATLR010000040.1:0-3781 GCA_049289415.1 Nitrospirales bacterium | reverse complement strand
GGGCCACAGAGAGGTGAAAGGGGTTAAGAATATGGTGATTGGGGTCCCAAAAGAAATTAAGGATCATGAATTTCGTGTGGCACTGACTCCTCATGGCGTGAAGGAATTATGTGGTCGTGGACATCGGGTCCTCATTCAACAGGGAGCCGGGGAGGGGAGTGGGTTCAGTGACGACCTCTATCGGCAAGCCGGTGCAGTACTGGCCCAAACGATGGAAGCGACGTATGGAGAGGCTCAACTCATTGTGAAAGTCAAGGAACCGCAGCCCGAAGAGTGGAGTTTTCTGAGGAAAGATCATGTGGTCTTTACTTACTTGCATCTGGCGTCCTCCAAATCCTTAACAGAGGCTTTGCTGAGGATCGGGTGCGCAGCCATCGCCTACGAATCGACTGAGGATGAAAAGGGACAATTTCCTCTCTTGCGTCCCATGAGTGAAATTGCCGGACGAATGTCGGTACAAATTGGGGCACATTATTTGGAAAAGCAACGTGGAGGTTCCGGGGTCTTGTTAGGTGGGGTGCCCGGAGTTCCGCCAGGGGAGGTCGTGGTATTGGGCTCGGGTGTCGTGGGTACCTCTGCCGTCAAGATTGCAGTGGGGATGGGAGCCAACGTCACGGTGTTAAGTCTGGATCTATGGCAGTTACGCATTTTGGATGATCACTATCCCGGTCGCCTCGTCACAGTGGCTTCCACCCAGGCCATGATTCACCACTTTCTCGCGCGCGCAGATCTTGTGATTGGGGCCGTGTATCTTCCTGCGGCACGAACGCCTCGGGTGATCACGAGATCTATGATTTCTGACATGAAACCGGGATCGGTGGTAGTCGATGTTTCGGTTGATCAGGGTGGGTGTGCAGAGACGACCCGCCCGACCACGCATAGCGATCCGGTCTATGTCGTTGATGGAGTCCTGCATTATGCCGTCGCAAATATTCCTGGAATTGTGCCCTATACATCGACTTTAGCCTTGACCAACGCCACGCTACCTTTTATAGTCCAGCTGGTCGAAGAAGGGTTGGAAGGTTCCCTGCGCAATCATCCTGGCTTACGAAATGGATTGAACGTGTTCCATGGTCGCGTGACATGTCAAGCCGTTGCCGATGCCCATGGAGTACCGTATGAGCCTTTTCCTTCTTGATCAGTAGACTCGTAATGATCGGGGCGTAGCGCAGACCGGTAGCGCACCGCGTTCGGGACGCGGGGGTCGGAGGTTCAAATCCTCTCGCCCCGACCAGTTATCAATATTCCACTGATTGTTTTTCTCCTACAGTGGTTTTCTGTTTTTTACATATCTATCAACAGCGAGAGTGTCTCACGCCAAAAATAGTTGGGAGACATTCGTCCTGTAAGCCCTTTAGGGCGGTGAGACCACAAAATGACCAACGAGGGTTGAATCGTGAATGGAGAGGGGCCGTCTCTGAGAAATAGAGACGAATTGGTCAGATGGATAGCCTAGGATTAATTGGCGGCGGCCTCGGTCTGTGTCTCGCGAGTGTGGCGCTCTGGTCTGTTCGGCGACTCCATCAGGAGCTTATACGGCTGAAGCGTGAGCAATATAACCTTGAGCAGAAGGTGGGCGCACTTCCTGGAAAAATTGAATCAGCCGTAGAGCCTTTACGCATCCAGACGGCACTTTTGGCTCGAGGTCAGCGCGTCTCCGATACGTTGATTAGAAATGGCCTCCTGTATCACGAGATTTCCGGCATGGATGCAGCTCAATGGCTGCTGCCATCTTCGGGTTCATCGAATGTTTTCGTGTTGGATGTCCGCACCAAAGCCGAATTTGCCAAACAGCGAATTCCGGGAGCGACATTAATTCCCGTTGAGGATTTAGAAATACGGTATCAGGCGGAAGTTCCGCTTGAATCTGATAAAATCCTGGTGTATTGCGCGGGTGGTGATCGAAGTCGTCTTGCCTGCGATTTTCTGAGTCGACATAATTATCCCAATATTTATCTTCTGAAAAATGGATTACAAGGGTGGACGGGTCCCCTCGAAGGGGATTCGAATGGAGCCCTCATTCAAATATTGTCTAAATCCCGAGTGTCTTCACCTTCTGTAGAATAGATCCACGTATTCATCGTTTAAGGAATGGAATTATGCCGTCAGATTTAATTGTCTTGAATGTGATGGGTCCTTATCGGGAGCCACGCGAGCCGGCCTTTTCCTACGATTATTCCGTTCAGCGGCCTGATTGGGCCACTGCACAGGGAGTCAGAGTGAAGGTCTCGATTGAACTGGAGCTGGACTATTTGAAAAATTCGGTTCTGAGCATCGTGGGTGGATCAGTTGGGCAACAGCTTCGGATTAATCAAATCCTTTCGCGAGCCATTGCAGATAAAAAGCTTGAGATTGCCGACGCGGATGGATTGCTGGCTGATCGCCTGGATGTGATGATCGGGCCTTTTACCGGTGACTCCATTTCTCTGTTTGCCGAGCTTGATCAGTGGATGAAGGCTGAACAGGCTGTCCTGCGGAAATCTATCCATGATCAGACGGGACTCTGAGAGCCGGAGAAATTTTGAGGAGGGAGCCTCCGCAGGAGGTATGAGACTCTTCGTCCCTTCGCATATCTCAGTATCAGAAGACGCGTTGATAACGTTTTGAATACACCCCTGTCTCGTCCTCACCAAATCCCAGGGATGCACGCTCTGGCGAGTTTTTATTGTACAGGTCAATCGCATAGTGGCCGCGGACATTTTCCATAGCCACTTCATATGGAATGGAGCTGGGATAAAATTCCCCAGGGGCATGAGCCCCTCGGCCTAAGGCCTTGGCTGATTCGGGCACGCCGTATTGGGCTTCCGAAAAAATATAGATATCGGCAATGGCGAATTCACCGAGCTTGTCTCCCGGTGTGGTGGGTGGCAAAAGGGTGTCTAGCGCATTATCCAGACGGGCTTTTTGGAAATATTGCAACAGCGCGACCACCTGACTATCGGTGGTGGCCGGAGGAACCAGAATGGTGATGGCTTTCATGTCTGTGACGGTTCCGGTCGCCTCATATGTCGGAATGAGATCAGTCGAGACGATATCGTGGAGGGCCACGGGGGTTTTTGGCGTGGTTCCCGGTCCCTGATTGGGTAAATTTTTGGATTTAGGAATGATGAGCGTGATGAACAGCCATAAACCAAAAATGACGCCAAATACCACGATAAGGGGGTGGATGCCTACTCGTCGACCCTCTGTTGGTTCTTCTTCCTGGCTCACGTTGTCGCTCCTTCGATGCTTTCGGAATTCTGTGGTGCTTGACGCTCCAGGTGTTTAGCCGCGTCCCACCATTTGTCGAGTTGCGGAAGCGTATAGTCGCGAAGATCCTTCCCTTCCAACGCAGCTTGTGATTCAACGAAATGAAACCTGGAGATAAATTTGTTGGTGGCACGGCGTAACGCCTCTTCAGGATTGACTCGAAGGAACCGGGAGACATTGACTAACGCAAAGAACACATCCCCCAATTCTTCTTCAATGGTGTTTTGAACCGTCGGGTTTTCTGGTCGAAGAGTCCCTTCCGAAGACGACGGAATACTTTCCGCAGCGGCAGCATATAATTCATTCAATTCTTCTTTGAATTTTTCCAAGGCGGGCTCAATGGTCTCCCAATCAAATCCTGCGCGAGAGGCGCGTTTTTGGACTTGAAAGGCACGCTGGAGAGCTGGAGCGATTTTGGGAATCCCTTGTAAAAGTGACTGAGGGCCCGGTTGAGTGGATTGTTCTTGTTGTTTGAGTTGATCCCATTGCCGGCTCACATCTTGGGCTGTTGTGACAGGTGACGCATCGGTGG
>JBATLR010000039.1:0-8402 GCA_049289415.1 Nitrospirales bacterium | reverse complement strand
CTACCTTCCATACTTAACTGAGCAATGCTGATGTGTGCACAGGAAGGCTCCCGGTCTAAAATTTCAACGCTCTGCCATGAGGCCTTGGCCGGAAAGGTATGAGAAGTGAGGAGAAGCGTGTTGACGGACGTACACCCGGCCATGAATATTCCGAAACCGAGGAGCCCCATAAAAATCATGTCCATCCCCGTAGGTGATTTCTTGATGGCATGGCGTTGACTCATGGAAGGTACCGCTCAAGCATGTGGCTTTCTGTCATCAGGTGGCCCTCTTCGATGGTATTCCGTTGTCGGGGGTAGCCTTCAAGGCTTATCCGGAATTGGTTTTCATACCTGCGCCATGCAGGCTTTAACTCATGGTGCCCGCAGGTAAGTTCCTGAACTTGTCATAACTTGGCCTCCGCATATCGCGTATGTTCAAGTTGGAGATTCCATTGTTCCAGGTGCCGAGCCCACCCTTGAAGATCAAGTGCTCGCAAATCCTGAATGACGGGGGGATTTGTGCAGGGAGTTTCTGTAAAAAATCTATCCGTTTTTTGATGCCATCCAGGTTGATGGTCAATTCTCCAATGTGTCCTTTCACGTCACTGAGTATGAATCGTATAGGCTGAACATCTGCGAGTGCCGACCGGTTCCCATTCCCGTGAGGATCGACGCCAAAACCACCAGAAGTACCTTTGTCACCTTGCCGCATAAGCCATTTCCAGTTGACCAGGGGTGAGCGTGGATCAAGGAGTGGGTGGTTTGGTCAAATCATTATTCACCGAGTTATTACCCGCGTTGACATCGATTCCTCCGGCGGGCGGGGGTTTGTCGAGATCGACATATTGGAACGTCCCAAAGGGTTGAATTTGCTCGTCGGCGGGCAATTGGTTCCGGTTCCAGCCTCCGCCGAGCGCGCGGACGAGCGCAACCGAGGCCCTCAGCAGATCGGCCTTGATCTGAACTGCCTCGATACGTGCCGATAAGGTTTGAACTTGCGCATAAATAAGCTCAAGACTGGAAGCCAGCCCACCCAGGTAGAGTTCCATGGTCAGATTTTGCGTCTTAACCATGGCTCCGACGGCGGCGTCCTGCCGATTGGCTGCAAGGGTTAGCTGGTTGGTCAGGCTCAAATTATTTTCGACTTCGCGAAAGGCGTTCAGCACAGTCGAACGGTAGCGGTCTTCTGTCTCGCGATAGGCTGACCAGGCCTGCTGCAACTGGGCGCGGCGATACCCACCCTGGAAGAGCGGCAGCGAAACAGTAGACCCGTAGGACCAGAAACTTGTGGCGAGATTGATTAGACTGAAACCGGTATCTTCGAACCCGCCCCCGGCCGAAAATCTCACATCGGGGAAAAATGCAGCACGTGCGATGCCGATGCCTCGGTTGGCCTGTGCCATCCGGCGTTCCATCCCGGCGATGTCGGGCCGACGTTCCAGCAAGGTGGAAGGGATTGTCCTGGGAATCGCGAAATCGGCCATTCGAAGCTCATCGACCGGCTTGATCGTGAAACTGGTGGGCGTCATGTTGACGAGGATTGCGATGGCCTGTTCTGTGACTTGGCGTTGCCCTTGAATCTGGGCTAATTTCGTCTCCGTGCTGAACAGTAGGGATTCGACGCGGGCGACGTCGAGCGCCGATGCGATCGAGCCGGCAAATTGGGCTTTGATCAAGTCGAGCGAATCTGTGTAGAGAGCGATCGATTGGGAATAGATCGCCGTCTGCGCGTCATATCCGCGGAGCGTGAAATAGTTTGCCCCGATTTCCGCCTGCAGGCTGAGTCGCGCCAGGCCATAGTCCGCGGCTCGCTCCTCTGCCCGGTAGAGTTCGGCCCGCGTGGCATTGCGAAGCGCGGACCAAAAATCTGGTTCCCAGGACGCAAGCCCCCCGGTGGTAATGGTCGCTTCCCGGTTGTTTTCGCCGAGTCCGCGAAACAGACTATTGTCGGATTGCCTATTGTTCGAGGCGCCGAACCCCAGACCGGCGTGAGGAAGGTACTGTGATCGGGCTCTCATCATCATATCGCGTGCCTGGACGAACCGTTCGGCCGCGGCCTGCAGATCCGGATTGGCTGCCATGGCCTGTTCTTCAAGACTATTCAGAATTGGATCGTTAAAAAGTTTCCACCAATCCGGGCGTAATTCACTATCGGACGGTTTCGCCTCGACGAAGGGACTTGCCCCCTTCCATGAGGCCGGGACGACGTATTGCGGCGGTTCATAGCTGGGCGCCAAATCGACAGCCGGGAACCAATTGCAAGCCGGTAAATTGAGTGTCAGCAGAAACAAGCCGCAGCGCCATGCATGGGCCAGAAGAATGCGCGATACTTCCCGTCTCTGGTGTAAACGTTCGCCCATCATGGGTTTAGGGACTCTCATGGTGAAGAGTGTTCTTTTGATGCCGCAGCCTCTTTCGGTGCCGGAGCGCCTGTTGGCATTGGCCCGCCTGGTGGCGCAGGCGCACTGGTTGGCGGGGCCGCGTCAGGTGGCAGGGACCCACCTTTCCCAAGCAGATCATAACCGGGTGCGGGCGTTACGATCCGTACCGTATCCCCTTCCAGCAACGCGGCGCTCGGGTTGTTCACGATGCGGTCAGTGGTGGAAACTCCCTCGGCCACCTCGACGGCACTGTCGAGGAGTTTACTCACGGTAATCGGGTTGAAGTGCACCCGGTCGTCCTCCGCGACCACGGCCAGTTGCGTGCCGTGCTCCTGGAACACCAATGCGGTGGATGGAATCATGAACACTTTCCGGTCAACCGGCGCTGTGAGGTTGACCTGGGCATAAGAGCCTGGCCAGAGGGCCCGGTCCTCGTTTTCGATCGTAAAGACGGTGATTGCGGTGCGCGTGCTGACGTCGAATCCACGGGCAACGGTCAGAAATTTGGCGGTGAAATGACGCTCGGGCAATTGCGGCACCGTCACGTCGGCGGTCAGGCCCGGCTGGAGGAAGGGTCCGAACGACTCCGGCACGGAGACAAAGAGGCGCAGCATACTGACGTCTGCCACGGTAAAGAGATTGCTGACTGCGCCGGGGGAACTGATTGTGCCTTCTTTGTTGACGTAGTCACCGACGTTGATATTGCGCTCGGTCACGACGCCGTCATAGGGTGCGACAATGGTTTTGAACCGAATAAGGGCCTCGAAGTTTCTGACGTTCTGCTCGGCTGCCCTGACCTTCGCCCATTCGGCTTTCGCTTCCGCCACCTTCACCGAGATCGACTGCTCGGAGACCGCATGGTTTTTGCGCAAGGCCAGCCAGCGTTTCGCGGTGATGTCGGCGAGGGCATAGATGGCCCGCACCGACTCCAGATCTGCCTTGGCCTGGTGATATTGGGCGTCGAGAGCCGGCGCGTTGATTTCGGCGAGGATATCCCCTTTCTTCACCAGCGCGCCGTAGTCCTTGTACCACATCTTCACATAGCCGGAGACCTGCGCATAGATCGGAGCCTGAAACCAAGCCTTAACATTGCCGGGGAGCGTAATGGTCTCGGTCGGCGGAACCGGCTTTGCGTGGATGACCGCCACCGTGGGAACGGCGTTTTCGTGTGTCTGCTCGCGAAGCAAAGAGGCGTCACTTTTGCTCTCATAAACCCGATAGCCGAGGTAGAAGATACACAGGAGGGCCCCTGAGATGATTACGAGCCTTCCACGCAGGATCTTACTCATTGTATGCATGGTCCTTCTGGCGAGCCGCTCGCCTGTTATAGATCATCGCGTAAACGCAGGGCACGAACAGTAGGGTAAAGACGGTGGCAACGAGCAAGCCGCCGATGACGGCGCGTCCCAGAGGCGCATTCGTGGAGTACCCTGTCGCCATGGGGACCATCCCGAAAATCATGGCCGAGGCCGTCATAAGCACGGGTCGGAAGCGGGTCACTCCGGCTTCCATCGCGGCCTGCAGTGCATCACCGTGCTCCTTGAGCCGGTCGCGCGCATAGGACACGACAAGGATTGAATTGGCGGTTGCCGTGCCCATGGTCATAATGGCGCCGGTCAGGGCGGGCTCCGAAAGCCGCGTATGGGTCAGGAACAATGCCCATGCAATGCCCGCAAGTGCCCCGGGTAAAGCCGTAATAATGATGAAGGGGTCCAGCCAGGATTGAAAGTTGACGACGATCAGCAGATAGATCAGCACGACCGCCGCAAGAAGTCCGAAGATCAGCTCGAAATACGCATCGTGCATCAGGGAGGCCTGGCCGTGGATTTCAAGCTCAGCGGTGCGTGGCTTTTCGTCTTCCATATTTTTGGCAACCTTTTCGACATCCGCTAACACGCCGCCGAGGTCCCGTCCTTCGGCGGATATATAGATGTTGAACAGCGGCATAATGTTCCCGTGCGTGATCACGCCCGGCGTGCCCGTCGCCGTAATGTCGGCCAAATTTCCGAGGAGTTGCACCTCCTGACCCTGTTTATCCTTCGTAGAATTGCTCGCGGCCTCAACCGGGATGGTCTTGAGACTATTGACACTGTTGATCTGCGGCTGCGGCGTATAGACATTAATCAGATACGACATGCCGGTACTGGGATCGAGCCAATAGATTTGGTCGGTCTGTTGGCTCCCGGCGGTCGTCATGAGCAGGTTGTCGGCCATTTCCTTAAGCGATCTGTTGACCCCGAGTCCGAATGTGCGGTTGCCTTCGACCATGAGGGTCGGCGTGCGCATCGTCTGCTGGATCACCACGTCTGCGGCACCGGGAATCTCGCGAAATTTGCCCACCAATTTCCGGGCGAACTCATAGTTGGGGTACATGTCCGGGCCGTTGATTTGCACATCGATCGGCGCAGGCGCCCCAAAGTTGAGGATTTTTGCGGTCAGGTCGGACGGTTGGAAGGTGAATTCGGTTCCCGGATAGCGCTCTCTCAACCCCTTGCGGAGAATTTGCCGATAGTCCCAGACCGGGGATTTTTCATCATTCAAGAGGATCGTCAAGTCACAATCCTGGGAGCCGATTGTTGGCGTCGGAATGAAGGCGAGGTTATGCGGTCCGACCGGCAGGCCGCAATTACTGACGATGTTTTCAACTTTGCCGGGCAACAACTCCTGGATGCTGTTAGAGACCAGAGTGGCAATGCGTCCTGACACCTCGATGCGCGTCCCGAGCGGTGCCCGCATATGCATCGTCATGATGTCCGATGGGATCTCGGGGAAGTAATCCCGCCCGAGGAAGAAAAAGAGAGACAGGGAACTCACCGCGAGGACCAGAGAGATCGTGACGAAGACACCGCGATGGGCGATCGCCTGTTCGAGCAGGGCACCGTAGTGCTTGCGGAACCAAGTGAAGCCGCGTTCGAAAGCACTCTGAAAGCGGACGAAGACGTTTCCCGATGGTTCCGCGCCGGGCTCTCCGCGAGGTTCAGGCGGCTGCGACATGGTGATCCTTTAACATATATTTCGCCATGGTCGGCACGAGTGTGCGCGATAGGATGAAGGAGGCGAGCATCGCGATGATGACCGCTTCCGCCATGGGTTTGAACAGGTAGCCGGCGACGCCGCCGAGCTCGAAGAGCGGGAGCCAGACGATCGCAATGCAGAGAGTGGCGACGAATGTCGGGACGACGATCTCATTGGCAGCGTCAATGATGGCCTGTTCGAGCGGTTTGCCCATTTCGATATGGCGATCGATATTCTCGATCATCACGGTCGCATCGTCGACCAGAATGCCGACGGCCAGCGCTAACCCGCCCAAGGTCATGACGTTGATCGTCTCTTCGAGCATATGCAGGCCGATGATGGCGGTCAGAATGGACAGCGGGATCGAGGTCCAGACGATGACTGTGGCCCGCCATGAGCCGAGCAGCAATAGCACGATGAGGCCGACCAGCCCACCGGCCATGAGCATCTCATGCAAGACGTCCGCGATCGAATCCTTCACGAAAGTCGAGGCGTCGTTTATGAGCTTGATCTCCACGCCCTCCGGAGAGATTTGCTCGGCGCGCGGGATCATCTTCTTGATCCCAGCGACGACGTCAAGGGTCGAGGCTTCGGTGCTCTTCATCGCGACGAGGATGACGGTCTGTTTGCCCTTCACCAGCACCGAGTTCTGTTGCACCCGCCCCATGAGGCGCACCGTGGCGACGTCGCGCAGGTAAATGAACGCGTTGCCTTCCCGCTTGATCGGGAAATCTGCGAAATCCTCAATCTTTAAGGGGGACGCGTTCGTTAGAACGATCCAGTCGGTCTCCTTGATCTTGATGTCGCCGGACGGCAGTACGAGGTATTGCTGCATAAGCGCAGCGTGAACGTCCGCCGGGGTGAGTTGACGGGCAAGTAATTTCTGCTGATCGAGGTTGACCATGACCTGCATATCCTGGCCGCCGTATGGGTGCGGCAGGACGATGCCCGGTACCGTCACGAGCAGGGGGCGGATTCGCATGTAGACGAGATTATAAAGCTCTGCCGGAGTCAGGTGGTCGGAGCTGATTTGGAGCATGGCCACCGGTATAGAGGATGGTGCGAGACGCATGACCATGGGCGGCGAAATATCGGGCGGCAACGCCTTGACGACGTTTTGGGCAATACCCACGATATCCGCTTCGGCCCTGCCCACGTCGACTCCATCCTGGAGAAAAATATTAGTGATGCTGCTGCCGAAGTAAGAGTGGCTATGGATGTACTTGATGCCTTCCACCGTCGAGGTCAGGAAGCGTTCGAACAGATACGTGATGCGCCCTTCTACCTGCTGCGGCAGCATGCCGGAATAGATCCAAACCACAGAGGTGACGGGAATCGTGATATCCGGAAAGATGTCGGTCGGCATGTGGCGCACCGTCATAACCCCCAACAGCACGATGAGGATGGTCATAACAACGAAGGTGTATGGCCGTCGCAGGGCAATGAGGACGATCTGATTCATGCGCGAAGCCTCCCAAAAACGGTTTGATTTTCTGTCATGTTGGATGCCATTTTACCTAAACGACCTCTTTGGTTTCTGTGATCCGAGTATCATAACTCTAAAAAACATTCCCCCTAGCGCCTAGCAAAATCCTTACCAAATTGAATTAGCTGGACATCACAGGTACCACAGCAGGATGCGCGCACTTTCTGGGCGCAGTCTCGTCGCCATCAGCTCTGCGCCGTAATGGTTGAATAACTAATGTATGGCAAGGATCTCGTGTGGATTTTTGCACTGAGCGCACCGTGCGCAATCTCACAATTCGATAAGATGCGTGAGCTATGTTCTTGGACAAGAAGTCATAGAGAAATGCTTAGAAATATGACGATTGTAGGACTTTTCTACAGAAAAGCGAAGCCTAACACAAGTGGTATTCCTCTTGCTATTAAATGAAGTTATGCAGGAGGCCGCACAAAAATCAGCGGATCTGATTGAGATTTGATTCAACCTCATTTATTCATTTTATAGATTAGACCCTATAACGATAGAGGTCGGAAAGTTGAGTATCATGACAGGAATTCGGAAACTTGGTATGGCGATAGCGCTGGTAGGCGGCATCCTGGGTATCGTGGCAACCGGAGAGCCTGTTCAGGCTGAAGCTCTGACAATTGGGGCTGCCCCAAGCTTGAGGGCGGCATTACAGGAAATAGTGCCGATGTTTGAGAAAGAATATGGCGCGGCCGTAAAGGTCGTGTATGGCCCGTCCAAAACCATGAGCCGGAACATTGCCAAAGGCACTCCGATCGATGTGTATCTTCCTGCAGCGGTTGAGGAAGTCGAAAAACTGCAACACAAGGGACTCACCCTCAATGGGGGGTCTCGGATCTATGCGCAGACCTCTCTCGTGCTCGTCATGTCAGCGACCTCACGCGTGATGCCGATCTCCCTTCATGAGGCGCTTCCCAATGGAGCCACCCGCATGGCTCTGGGCGATCCGAAGACTTCGTCGCTGGGAGAAATCACGGTACAGGCACTCGCCAAGCTTGATCCAGCGTATAAGAGCCGCTTCAAGATGGTCTATGCATCGCATGCGGAGGATATCGTGACCTTGCTTCACACAGGGAAGGCGGACGTGGGCATCATTTACCGGGTGGATGCGATCAACAACGCGCAGGTGCGCATCATTGATGAAGCTCCGGCAGGAACGCACATACCGGTCCGGTTCGGGGAAGCGGTGGTGTGGACCTGTCGTGAGGCATCATTGAATGTCGCGAAGGAGTTTTTCGATTTCATCATGAGTCCTCGCATACAAAAACTCCTAGTCAAATATGGTTTTGATTATGGCTTTGATTCCGTGTCATCGAATGGGTGACGTGGTGGGACAGAATTCATCCAAGAAATTTCCGGAGCTGGCTAAAGTAAGCCCGACGCCACGAGAGCTGAAGGCAGACTCGTCAGACTTACAGCCTGACGGGATTATGCCAACCTCCGTCTGTTTCGATGAGCGCGTTAGCTTCCTTCGGCCCCCAGCTGCCGCGTTTGTAGGAACGGACTGGGTGGTGCGTGTTCAGGACTGAGTCGACC
>JBATLR010000038.1:0-7851 GCA_049289415.1 Nitrospirales bacterium | reverse complement strand
GCCTTAGGGAGAGAAGGCTGTTCACTTCCCCTAGGGCCTTCTCTCCCTAAGGCTGGTCATCCAATCATGGCGAGGGAATAATGAGGCGCTGGGCCGAAGCCACCGAAGACCTTGATCGACCTCGATTGATCAGCAAACATGCTCTTCTGAATACAATGAATGAAAATAGGCTTTTTCTTTGCCTATAGAAACCAATGTGGATTGAAACCCGGTCCCCTGAAAGCCTCTAAGGGGGTCAATTTACAATGGTGCGGCAAACCGGATCAGCCCAAATAAAACCTAACCCCCTAAACAGATACCCCATGTTGCATATTGGCTTAATCCAACTTCCGCTCTGGAATTGTGCACCGAACTTGGTGATGTCTATAATTAGTGGCTTGACCAAGGGTATGGTATGACCTCACGATTGCCTGGAGTTCCCTATACCATCCAACATAATTCATACGAAGGAGATGGGAAGAAAACCGGTTTTCCCTGGCACAAGTCAAGAACAGGGTGACAAAGGCAATCCACCAGAAATGTTCAGAATGGAAGGAGGAAGCAAATGAGTCTAGCAGATAACACATGCGTGCCTTGCCGTGGGGGCGTACCTCCGTTGGAACCTCAGAAAATCCAGGACCTGCTTGGTCAATTAGAAACGGGATGGGCGCTCAATGCTCAAGGTCATATTGAGAAAACCTATACTTTTGACAACTTTGCAGATGCCTTGGCTTTTACTAATCGAGTAGGGAATGTGGCGGAACTTGAGGGCCATCACCCTGATATATATTTGGCCTGGGGCAAATGCAAGGTAGAAATTTGGACTCACAAGATTCAAGGCCTCACCGAAAGTGATTTTTATTTAGCCGCCAAGGCTGATCGCGCCTTTCACCTTCCTGCTGCCTATTGAAGGCTCTTATGGCCACCAGCCCGATTTTGATTCACCCGGTCGCTTCAGAAGCAAAACGAACCCAGACTGCGGTCTCTCAGGGCACCACCGATTTCCGATCTTTCGGAACGAAGGTCGCACTGGTCACCATGCCATTTAGTTATTCGAAATTTCCCTCGATCCAATTAGGGACACTCTCGTCCTTACTGAAAGCGCAAGGGATTGGTACCCAAACCTATCATTTCAATCTCCAATTCGCCCATAAAATCGGGGTACCGTTATACGAAATCTTATGCGAAAAACGTGGCCTATTTGGCGAATGGCTGTTCTCTGCACTCCTGTTTCGGAACAATCCGAAACACAGGGAATATCCTATTGTGTTTAAACCCATCTTCGAAGACACGGCTCGGGAAGCCGGCTGTTCGATCAGTCATTTAGAAGAGATTTCCCGGTCGATCGCTCCTCAATTTTTAACCTGGTGCCTGACATCAGTGGATTGGAGTCAATTCGACGTGGTGGGCTTCACCTCCACGTTCGATCAAAATGTCGCAAGCTTGAGTCTGGCAAAATTGATCAAGGACGTATATCCCGATGTTCGGATTGTGTTTGGGGGGGCAAATTTCGACGGAGAAATGGGGCTGGAACATTTCCGGGCATTTCCCTGGATTGATTACGTCGTGATCGGAGAAGGGGAACAAGCCTTTCCTTCATTGGTTCAACGCATCCTCCTGGACGATGAAACGGATATTCCTCCCGGAGTGGCCTTTCGACGGGAAGGACAGATCCACTTTACCCCCCAGGAAACCTTATTCACCAAGTTTTCAGAAACGCCCCCACCTGATTACGACGATTATTTTGCAGAGCTCCAGGAATTAGCCAAGCAGGGATCCACCGGATTGAACCGGATTCTGCTCTATGAAGGATCTCGCGGGTGTTGGTGGGGAGAAAAACATCATTGCACCTTTTGCGGATTAAATGCGCAAGCGATGGAATTCCGCGCAAAAAATCCTGCTCAGGTCGCTTCAGAATTGGACTATCTTTCCAGCCGCTACGACACCACCCGTTTTCGCTTGGTCGATAATATTATTGATATGAAATATGTGGACGGTGTCTTCGGGCAACTGGCCCAAGAACACGTGGACCTGGACGTGTTTATGGAGACGAAAAGCAATCTCAATAAACGACAAATTCAGACACTGGCGAAGGGTGGGGTTAAATGCATGCAACCGGGCATCGAAAGTTTGAGTCCGGCGCAACTAAAGGAAATGGATAAGGGTGTCAGCCCACTACAAAACATTGAATGCTTAAAATGGAGCCGATATTACAATATTGACCTCTCCTGGAATATTTTATTGGGCTTTCCACAGGAAACAGATACCGATTACCAACAACAAATCGAACTCATTCCCTCATTGATCCACCTGCAACCTCCAGAATCCACGGCCAAACTCTGGCTCGAACGGTTTAGTCCTTATTTTAAATGGCCTGAACGCTATGGTATTCGCCGAACAGGACCGGGGTTAGCCTATGCCTATGTGTATGACGAACGGCAGGTTGATCTCAACAAAATCGCTTATGATTTTGAGTATACAATCGATTGGAAAGTCGATCCACATCTCTATAAGGAACTCGTCAGACTTGTTGAAGAGTGGAAACAGCGATATCACTCTTCTAATCGGCCCTTTCTCTTCTTTGCAAAAGCCTTGAGCTATCTCACCGTTTATGATGGGAGAGGCTCAACGCCGACCAGCGAACGATTTGAAGGACCACAGGCCTTCATCTTAGAATTTTGCAATGAGCAACCCAAGTCCGTCG
Organism: Nitrospirales bacterium; assembly: GCA_049289415.1. Classification (GTDB taxonomy): domain Bacteria; phylum Nitrospirota; class Nitrospiria; order Nitrospirales; family UBA8639; genus Nitrospira_E. The sequence goes on along the minus strand of JBATLR010000038.1, from coordinate 5,168 downwards.
AACAGATTCGTAAAGCCTTGCAGGGTTGCTCCTTTCCAGGATCGGAGGAAGACATTATCGTGCCCATCTCCGATACCCTCACGACATTGCAGGGGAAGCGGTTACTGCATAAGGAAGGGGGCCGGTATTTTACTCTGGCCCTACCGGTCAACCCTCATCGTTGACATTTTTGCCTAACAACTGGAATAAAAACGCCACTCTTATTCATCGGCCCACCATATTTTTTTCTTCTTTTCATACACTTACTTTTTGGTGCGGTTCGTGCAGGATTTCTACCCATGGACAAATGTCAAAAGTTCATGAATATGTTTGACAATTTTTCCTTACGAGGGTAGCCTATCAAGTTGTGCACAGATTTGCCGAAAACTCTTCTAAAATGAGCCACTTAGATAAAACGTTACAAGTTCAATGCTCCTTCATGCCTCTGCGACCTGCTGGATTTGCCCGCAACTTGCTGGTTGGCTTCAGTGTGACTTTGATCACGTTAACTCTCTGCCCTCAACCAACGCTCGGCGAACCCTCTTTTTTACCTCCCAATGATTCCACAGGGACACTTACGTTTAATTATGCAATTGCGAATAGCTACTCTCGCCCAGCGACCTCAATTGAGACCCAAACGTTTGAGACGGGCACCAACCATAACTATCAACAATCGTCTATTCTCATAGATCAAACTGGGGAAACAACTCCAGGCATGCCAGGGTTATCTACCGAAGATGACCGGAATCAGTCTTCTGCGGAAGCCCTAGGTCAAACCCCAGCAGACCAGATTCAATCATCGGATGTTGGAAAACCCGTTGTTCCCTTATCCGTTGATGTCTCTCAGGAATCTAACACTTCCCCAAACCAGGGAATTTTTTTGTCTGACGAGAACAAGATTGAAGCCTTCGACACTCAAACTCAATTTTCAATTAACGCCTCTACGAAATTACGTTTTTACCCTGCTGACTCATCTGAGCAACGGTCGCAAGTTGCCCTAGCTCGATTTGCCAAAGTTTTCGATCAAACCTGGGAAGCCCCCCACCAAAGAAAACCTGGGACATATGGCACCATTCCCCTTGTCCTGAACGATTCCGTAGAGAAAAATCTTGAATATTTTCAGTATGGAATTCATGAACGATTTCAATCGTACCTTGACCGCTTTCATCATTACCAAGATCTTGTGGAACCCGTTTTTCGTGAACTGGGTCTCCCGCCGGAACTCATGTATCTTTCACTCGTTGAAAGTGGGTTCAACCCACGAGCATTTTCTCGATCCCGTGCTTCCGGCCCCTGGCAATTTATGAAAGGGACGGGTCGTGTGTATGGCCTCGATGTCGACTGGTATTTGGATGAACGGCGGGATCCGATTAAATCCACGGTTGCTGCGGCTCATCATCTTCGTGATTTATATGACCAATTTGGCTCCTGGCCTCTGGCCCTTGGTGCGTATAATGCGGGAAGCGGAAAGATTTCGCGGGCCATCAAAAAAACGGGAACCCGTGACTTTTGGACGATTCGACGGTCACGCCACATAAGAAGGGAAACAAAAGACTATGTGCCTCGCTTTATTGCGGCAACCCTAATTGCCCAAAATCCCACGGCCTATGGATTCACGATTCCGGAGGGTGATCGCCATGAATTTGAAGAAGTTCTGATTACGAAACGCGTGCATCTTTCGGCCGTCACCCAACAAACTGGGATTCCGGTTGAGGAACTCCAGCGGCTGAACCCTGAACTTCGACGCAGTATCGTGCCCAACCTTACGGCTCCTGGTTATTATCTGAAGGTACCATTTGGAATGGCCTCTCTTGTTGAGGAACTCCATCCGACACTCGCTGTCTGGACCCAACCTCCTCCCCCACCAACCGAATGGCATACGGTCAGACGAGGAGAGAGTTTATCGGTTGTAGCCAAACGATACAGAATGAAAGTGAGTCAACTGAAAGAAATGAATAACTTGCGGAGCAATATAATACGAGTCGGAACCAAACTCCGGGTTCGTGGAGAGGTTGGTGACGATGATGCCGACACTGAAATCACCTGGTACCGCGTTCGATCCGGTGATTCCCTGGGAAGCATTGCTACTCGATTTAGAAAATCCGTTAATTCACTGATGAGACTGAATAATCTCTCCAGCCATATCATTCATCCAGGAGATCGGTTACGCGTAAAAGGGGAACCTTCGGTCAGCCCTTCGAGCAAAAACAACTCTAAATGGTATAAGGTCAGACGGGGAGATAGTTTATGGACGATTGCCCAACAATTTAGTATGAGTGTGAACGATTTGCGAGCACTCAACAACCTCTCTTCCAGCATTATCCAGGCTGGCCGCATGTTAATGGTGAGCCAATAACCTACCTAATCGGGTTAGGCGACTGAACCCATACTATTTTCCCTCTTCTTTATCCTGAAGCTGTGGAGTTTCAGGACTGTCCTTCTCAATTCCGCCCTGGTCATTTGTTTCCGATGAAGGAGAATCTTTGGCTTCTTCGGGCGCTAACACCTTCACCCGGAGAGCGGCTTCCGAAGCAAACGGAGATAAAGGAAATTCCTGGATAACCTTTTTATACTGCTCCACCGCTTCTGTAATATTTTCATCCGCCTCTGCAATCTTCGCCAGCTCAAAAACCACCTGGTCTTTGTTTAACGCATGTGGATTGGCCAGTACTGCGTCAAAAGCTTTTAGGGCGGCCTCTCGATTGCCATTAAGTAAATAGGCAAATCCCAATCGTTGCTGGACTAACCCGAGGAGGATCTGATTTTGCCCATATTCCTTCACCCATGAAATATATACATCTATCGCCCCTTGATAATTTTTCTCCTCAATCATGCTGTTTCCCAATAAAAATGAGGAGACTCCCGCGCTAGGCGTACCTGGGTATTGATTAAGGATGTCTTTGAACATGCCTGAAGCCTTTTGAATATTCTCTTGGCCCTTTTTGACATCATCAAGGGGACGATCCAAATAAACCGCTTGGGCCTGGCCTTCTAATTCCCAGGCATGCTCTTCCTTATTTTGATTGAGCCAACTCAATGTCACAATCGCCACAATCACCGCCAAACCAAGAAAAATTCCTCCCCATACTAAAGCTCGGTTCTCTTCGACAAAAAACAAAAACCGTTCTTTACTAGACAGAAACTGAGCTTGTTCCACCATCGGAGGTTTATTGCCAAGGTCTTTAATTTTATATCCCATAATTATTATTCCCTCTCGTCACTAGGACGACCACATATTTTTTCAGGCATTACGCATTGATTAAGGCGTGATGCCTTATACCCACGTGCCCTGATCATGTCAAACAGTATTCCACACTATTCCATTTGAGTTGACAAGGCCTAACTCACTGTTATAATAGAATAATTGTAGTATTTTTATTTTTAGGCGGATAGCTCAGCTGGCAGAGCGCTGCCTTTACACGGCAGATGTCGCAGGTTCGATCCCTGTTCCGCCTACCAAATATATTTTTTTGGCTTATGGTCTTCTTGATCTGATATATTACCAAATTCTTCATCGACTCCATTTCCGCTTTGAATGAATGTGTGGGCTATTTGCCCAAGATCAAAAAAATTTTCGGGGCCGTCGTTCAGCTAGGTTTAGGACGCCAGATTGTCAATCTGGAGGTCGCGGGTTCAAATCCCGTCGGCCCCGCCATACCTCATCTCCCAGTGGTTTATTTCTGTATCACTTATCCCCTGTTTAGATTCTGACCAGCCTAGAGGAGGTCGAAACACAATTTATGACCTTTGCTGCCAACCCTTCTGAGTTCTTTGGATCTCTGGGCCTGCTATCCATTGTCATTCTTTTTATCCTGTCAATTTTTTCCGTGATTTCATGGGGAATCATCGTGAACAGATTCAGGCGGTTTAGTCGCATTCGACAAGAAGAATCACATTTTCTACAATTGTATGAACAAAATCCCATCGACCAACACACCTTAAGAAGCCAGGCTCAAACATTAGCTTATAGCCCAAGTTCAGTGGTTTATTTGGGCATTACCGACCGCTTGCCAGAATCCTCCGATCTCTTCACCTCGAGACCTCCCATAGAGGCAAAACACGCAGAGCGCTCCCCTAATCGACAGTATTTGGAAAAGGTTGCTCAATACATCATCCAGAACCAAATCGGCCAACAGGAAGCCTATTTGCCTTTTTTGGCGACCACAGGAAATCTGACTCCATTTATTGGTCTCCTCGGAACCGTCTTGGGCATTATCAATGCCTTCCATGAAATCGGCCTTCAAGGTTCAGCAAGCATTGCCGCAGTTGCTCCTGGGGTCTCTGAAGCACTTGTAGCCACTGCTGCTGGGCTATTTGCCGCAATTCCTGCTGTGATGGCTTACAACTATTTTCTCTCTAGAATTCGAAGGATGTCCTTCAGAGTTGAGGCGTTTACCATTGAATTTCTCAATACAATAGAAGAAGCGGAAAAAGCCTTTGAGGTGGAAGTAACCCGATGAACATTGGATCAAAGCCTCGGCAATTTCTCTCTGAAATCAATGTCATTCCTCTCGTCGATGTCGTACTAGTTCTCCTGGTGATTTTCATGGTTACCGCCCCGATGCTACATCGGGGCTTAGACATTAATCTCCCGACAACAACTGCCAACAATATAAAAGCCGAAGAACGATTGATTGTGACAATTCAGCGGGATCACACCTTATCCCTCGGCAACGACACGATTAGTTTGGTCAATTTACGAGCCAAACTTCAAGAAGCCAAAACGTTAAATCCCTTGATTTCAGTTTATCTGCGAGCGGACCAAACGGTTCCCTATGGAACCGTTGTGCAGGTCATGGATGAGGTCAAAGGGGCCCAAATTGAACGTCTCGGAATGATTACCGGCCCGAAGATTGAAACACTAATCGAGGACGAGACCATCGGGATTTCCCGCTAAGCGTTTGACCAATGGGACATGCTGAATTCCCAAGTCTAATTTCCCTTGGGCTCGCTACTGACGTTTCTCAAGAAGACGCCTCATTCCGTTGGGGACTCGCCACCTCTGGGCTTTTCCATGCTGTCGTCATCATGATGGCCCTGTTCCTACGATTTCAATCGACGGTTGAGGAACCTCTCCGAGCCATTGATGTAACTCTTATTTCTGTACCCGAAGAACAAGCTCCGGCCCCAAGCCAAAAAAAATCTTCTCCCCCAGCGCCATCTCAACAAAAATCCCAACCAACAAAAGC
>JBATLR010000037.1:0-9851 GCA_049289415.1 Nitrospirales bacterium | reverse complement strand
GCTTCCTGCTGAGCGGGTGTCAGTCCCTCTTCACCGGAGGCGGAAAAGGCTGGAAAAATTGGAAACACAGAGAGGGCCATAAGGACCCCGATTGTGAACTTCTTCATGAATGAAAACCTCCTAATATAGGATTGGGACGCGGAGGTCCTCAGGAAAAGGGTAGGGGACTCAGGGTCCTCAACGGAAGAAACTCATGATAAACCGGAAATCGGAACGCAACGCATTTTCAGGAGCGTATTCAATCAAATGGTTAGCCCCACCATTAGTCGCTCAATACGGTAAAGGGAATGAAAACAAGACGCTTGCAGCGTTTGCATTTCAATTCCACTCCATCTTTTTTTAAGATGGCCATCAGTTGCCCGCAATGGCAGCGCGCCTCTGAAGTGGTGGTGCATGGAGAAGCTATTTCTGCTCCTTGAGTCATCTTGATGTTGAATGTAATTATTGTTAATTTTGAAATTGATAACCGTTATTAATAACGATCTTAATACCGCACGCGTTTGGCGTCTGTCAAGAAGGTTTCATTTTTTCGGATATTTTTATGTGTGGGAGTTTGCGGAAATTAAAGACAGTATAATGACGGGATGGCCATGCTGACTGTTCTTGCTTTCCGTCTAGCGTTTCTAGGGATTCTTGTTGGAATGAGTATGGGATGTGCGCATCAGCTCCCGTCTCATCCCTCTCAAGAAGACCTCACAGAGCCCCTGGTGTTCGGACATATTCACGTGTGGCAGGAAGAGCCGTCAGGAAGAATTTACCACCCGGAATTGGCTTCACTTGAATTCATCTCTAAGGATGGTCAAAGTCGTTATCGTGTGGAAATTGAGGCGGCTTCCTCCTATTTCTTTTTGTCATTGAAGCCAGGGCAGTATCAGGTGACCCGAGTATTTATTGTGGAAGGCGGGTTTCGATCCAGTGCGGAAGTTCCGCTAACCTTTGAGGTTCCTGACCAGGGAGTGGTGTATCTTGGCGGTTGGCGATTCCAGATTGATCCCCCGAATTATACAAGAGAGTTGGAGGTAACCATTGTCTCCGAATCAGTAAAAGCCATCGTGGAAATGACGGTTCGTTATCCATCTCTTTCTTCCAATGTGGTCCTGTCCTCCCTGGCGGAACCTCCGTTATTGCGGGCACGATTGTTTGAAGTCACACCCTACCCCAGATTTCGATACTTCAATCGTCATAATTCCACATAAATTCTTTCAAGCGGAACTCCGGCCGTTCTGAAACCAACGTTATTGTTCCGGATAGGAGATTAATCATGGGGCGAATACAGAAGATCCTTGGACTCTGCTTTTTGGTTCTCTTTCTGGCGGGCTGCCAGGGCCCGCCTCATTTGGTGAAGCGCAGTCAGATGTTGATGGGAACTGTGGTGTTTGTCACGGCGGTTGGAGCAGATGAGAGGATTGCGCAGAGGGCGGCCAAGGCGGGGCTTGATGAAATCCGGCGATTAGAAGAGTTGCTGAGCACCTGGATTCCAACCAGTGAATTATCGCAGGTGAATGCTGCGGCGGGACGGGAATCGATACAGGTGAGTCAGGACACCTTTGAAGTTCTCACGCGATCGCTGGAGGTGGCGAAACTCACGCAGGGAGGGTTCAATATCGCCCTTGGCCCAGCGGTGAATGCATGGAATGTCAGCGGGGAAGGGCAGGTTCCACTCCAGGAAGATCTGGAAGCGCTTCGCCCGCAAATAGAGTTATTAAATGTGCAATTGGATGAAACAACGCGAAGTGTGTGGTTGCGCCGTCCTGGGATGTCTATTGATGTTGGGGGGATCGGGAAAGGGTATGCGGCGGACCTCGCTGCCAAGGTGATGCGCACGACAGGGGCGACCGCAGGCGTGGTCGCTTTGTCAGGCGATATTAAAACCTTCGGACGTATGCCGGATACCCAACGCTTTGTCTTTGGTATCCAGCATCCCCGAAAGGAGCAGGGCGAAGTCTTAGGGCGGATTGAATTGGAAGATGAAGCGGTCTCTACGGCAGGAGATTATCAACGGTATTTTATGAAAGACGGGGTTCGCTTTCACCACATCCTCGATCCCAAGACCCTTCAGCCGGCTCGAGGTTGTCAAAGTGTCACAGTCATAGCCAAAGATGGTGTGATGGCCGATGGGTTGGACACGGGCATTTTTGTCATGGGTCCAGACAAAGGCATGGCCCTCATTGAGTCTTTACCGGATGTTGAAGGGGTGATTGTCGATCAGGAAGGCACCGTGTTTGTCTCATCGGGTCTGAAGAGTCGCTTAAGCCTCGAGCCGTAACAAGGCTCTCAACCCCAATCAATAAAAAAGGAGGCATGAAGCCTCCTTTTTTTTGAGCATAGAGAAGTGGGCGGCTTAGCTTTGTTTGTCCTTGGAATGGTGGGAATATCCGCCGGGATGACCTTTCGTCATACCCCCCTCTTGATGGGCATTGATGCGATCATGGACCGCTTTCATGCGAGAGCGTTGCTCGTCCGTTAATACGGCCTTGGCGTCCCGCCCAGCTTTTACTGACGCCAGGTAAAGGCCTGCACGAATCTCATAAAGACTCTTCAGTTTCGATTCAACAGCGCCCAGGTCCCCTTGGTCATTCCGTAGCAACTCATGCAAATCCAAGCTGGTCAGTTGCATGTCAGCTTTCATTTTAATCTTGCTTTTTTCAAAATCCGTTTTAATCGTTTGAAGTTTGGCGACCTGATCATCGGTAAGGGCCATGCCTTCTTTGAATTTCAAAATGTGTTCAATAAATTCAGAGGCACTTTGATGAGGCCCATGTCCTGATTTGTGAGAGCTTCCTCCTGTGCCATAGCCACCCGACATGCTCGTGCCAGGATGAACCTGGCCATGGCCATAGGCCCCTGCTCCGTGGGGGGACGTGCTGTACCCGGATGGGTGGTGCGCATCTCCTGCATATCCCGTGGCCAGACTCAAAGCAGGGAATCCCAGAATTAAGGACAAGACACCGGACCAAAGTGGAATCATTCGTGTGTGGTTCGTGTTGCCTTTCATGGTCATATGAACAGCCTCCTTTCGGGAAGAGAAAAACGCTATGGTGAAAGAAAAAATGAGGGGACAAGTCATGATGATCTGTGAGTTTCCTGAACTAATTCGTATTATACACTGGAATGCGGAAAATGTAGTACGTGAGCCTCTATCTTATTACAAAAATTCAAGAGGTTACACAACCCCATTGAACTTGAGACCCTGCTCTGAGTTGCAAGGAAGGCGGATGAGCGCGTGGGTGATGTCGTTTGTGGTTCGATAAGGGGTCGAACCACAGTCAATTCAAGAAGTATTCGTTATCAAAAGGAAAAAGCTGTGGACGAAGGGAAAGGGGAAGCCAGCCTCATCAGGCTTTTTGGCAGGTATTGCAGAGACCGTACAGTTCCAGCTTATGGGTTTGAATAGTAAAGCCGTTTTTTCTCGCCACCTCTTCTTGTAAATTTTCGATTTGGCAATTTTGAAATTCGACTATTTTTCCGCAGGAGGTGCAAATGAGGTGATCATGATGACCCTTATGCGACACATTATCGAATTGCGTTTGCGAGCCGAAATGGCGTTCCTGTGCCAGGTCGGTTTCACAGAATAATTTGAGCGTGCGATAGATGGTGGCAAGGCCAATATGCGGGTCTTTTTTGGCGAGGATATGATATAACTGCTCGGCAGTGACATGCTCCATTTTGAGGAAGGTCGTCAGAATTAACTCGCGTTGACGAGTCAGTTTGAGACTGTTTTTTTGGAGATGATGCTTGAGTGTTTCGAGTTCTTTGACCGGTTTAGACATGGTGAAATCTTTCGTAAGATGAAGAAGAAAGATATTAAACCCCAATCACCCTGGGTGGTCAAGAATTATTTTGTCTGTTTTGGTGTTGGCGGAGAAATTTAGGGAGAACCTATGAGAAAACCTTCAGAAGTAACCGGTGACCGCGCTTTGCTGATTTATACGTTGCATTTGACCGAATCCATGGGCCTGATGAGTGACGTGAAACTTCAACAAGTATTATTCCTCTGTGAATTGCAAATGTTGGGGAAAGGGTTGAAAGGGTTGCATTTTGAATTCGTACGATTTCCCTATGGGGCCTTTAGCAAGGATGTGGATAATGATTTGCTTTTCTTGCGTAGAAAGGAACGGATAGAGAATTTTGATGTCACGGAACAGGCTCAGGGGGTTGTGGATTTGGTTGATAAGATCATGAAGGAACCCGAAGCCAATCAACAGGTCATGGAAATTATTCACACGGTGGTTGAGAAATATGGGCCTATGGATACCAGCGCCATCATGAGTGCCGTGGAGGCAGTGGAATTAGGTCCCGCTGATAATCCGGAGCAAAAACTTGCCATCCGAGATATTTCCTTCCACACCATTATGCTGGTGCCCTCCCGGATTGAAGCGACCGAAGCCATCACGCTATCACCCGCACAGGTAAAATCCTTAAATACGGCGATGGGGTATTAAGGCTCCATGGATATCCGGATGGGGGTGTATCCTTGCTGTGCAATTATTGAGGGTAAGGAGAGCATCAGAGGTCCCGAGGCCGAACATGGGTCCGACCTCGGTCTTGTGAATTAAAAATTCTGCGGTTACTTGGTAGGCGAGGCTTCTTCAGGAGAAGCTGTTGAGCCAACGGTAAAGGTTTCCCGCAGCGCTTCCAGTCTGACCTTCCCCACGCCTTTCACCTTCCCCAGATCATCGAACGATTTAAAGGCGCCATGATCCTTTTTGTAGGCGAGGATGTTGTGGGCGATATCCTGTCCCACGCCTTTGACGGCTTCGAGTTGTTCAAGACTGGCAGTGTTAATGTCAATCTTGTTCACGGTCGCTTGCGCCCAGGACATGGGGAACAACAGGCCAACGGACAGAACCAGAGCAAACATAAAGACCGAAACTGGTTGTAAATAAAGCCTCACGGCACACACTCCTTTCAAAATGGTTGAAACGTGTCGTTGCCGTTCTTTCCCTTCACGGGGAGAAGGCCACGAATGAATGAGTGAGGCTAGGGAGCAGAAGGATTGAAGAGCAATCTGTCGAAGGTGGTATCTTGGGAATGTCAAAAGCCCAATAAATGTGAAAATTTACTGAGGTGAAGACGGTGTACCGGTTGTCGGAAATTGATACAAGGTGCCGAATTTTTGTCTGAGGTCTTGAATAAATGGTTCAGGAGTCAGGGCCTGCCCGGTCACGCGTGTGATTAAATCGGCTGCCGTGTACTGTCGTCCCCAACGATGTACCTTATCATTCAGCCAGCCTTTCAACGGAAGTAAGTTGCCTTGGCTGATGGCCTGGTCGAGGTCCGGAAGATCCTTGTGTGCCTGCCGAAATAGCATGGCCGCATACAGATTCCCAAGCGTGTACGTGGGAAAATAGCCAAAGGCCCCAAAGGACCAGTGCACGTCCTGCAGTACACCTTCTGCATCGGAGGGTGGGACGATCCCCAGATAGTCCTGAATTTTGGCGTTCCAGATTTCCGGCAGATCATCAACGTGCAAGCGGCCTTCCATGATATCCAGCTCAATTTCAAATCGCACCATGATATGCAGGTTGTACGTCAGTTCATCGGCTTCGACCCGGATAAACGACGGGGCCACCCGGTTGATCGCCAGGTAAAAATCTTCCGCATTGACTTGCCCCAACTGCGTTGGAAAAACCTCTTGAAGTTTCGGGTAAAAATATTGCCAAAATGCGCGGGACCGTCCCACGCAATTTTCCCATAAACGGGATTGGCTTTCATGAATACCCAAAGAAATGGCTTCACCTAATGGAGTGCCATATTGTTTGGCGGGTAATCCTTGTTCGTACAGGCCATGCCCTCCTTCGTGAATACAGCTAAAGAGACAGGAGGGAAGATCCCTTTCGAAGACGCGGGTAGTCACCCGCACATCGGTTGGATGGAACGCCGTCGTAAACGGATGCGCCGACAAATCCAGGCGTCCACGTTGAAAATCGTAGCCCATGTGCTTGAGCACAAGCCGGCCAAAGTCCATTTGTGGGGTGTGTCCATACGATTGCGTCAGGAGTTGGGTATCGGGTTGGACAGGGGACTGTCGAATGTGGTCGAGCAGACGAATCAGCTCCGTCCGCAAGGTGGCAAAGAGTGGTCGTAATTGGGCCACGGTCGATCCTGGTTCGTAGGTGTCGAGTAACGCATTATAGGGAGAATCCGCATACCCCAAATAGTCCGCCTCTTGTTGCTTAAGTTTCACGACCCGTTGCAGATTCGGCAGAAACCGTTGGAAGTCATTCGTCTTCCTGGCTTCCGCCCATACTTGTTGCGCCAAGGAACACTCCCGCTCAAGCTGGTTGACGAAGGCCGACGGCAATTTTTTCGCACGGGAAAAGTCCCGCCAGGTCTCGCGAAGGAGGGCTTGTGAAGGTTCGTCCAAAGCAGACGCGTGCTGAGAATGAAGCGTGCCGGTGGAGAGATCCACAAACGTTCCAAGCAGGGATTCCATCTCAGACGAAACAAATTGGTCATGGGCCAGCGTTTGAAGAGTGGCCAGTTGCTCCGCGCGAACCGCTCCTCCTCCTGGAGGCATATAGGTTTCCTGATCCCAGGAGAGCACGGCTGCGGCATCATGCAGGTGATGGATCTGTCGCAAGGTCTGTTTCAATGGATCAAGAGTAGCGTCAGCGGACATGAGCGGTTCCCTCAAATATCTGGTCAATGGTTCAGCGGATGACCAAACCACTGTAAGTCAGCTCTTGAGAAATTGGCAAGAAGTGTTCGCCGATAAGTGAATAGAATTGGCCGGGTGTGGAAGCCTGTAACCATTGGCCCGGACACAGAAAAGACGGACCAAGCCAAAGAGAGAAAAAATAAGAGAATGGCCGAGATGGCTTGCGGCAGGAGGATGAAGGGAAGGACAATGTGGGTCATTGAAGATCAATCGTATGGCGATGAATTGACTGCAAAGGGGGAACAACATGAAAGCCTTGGTGCTGCCGGACATTGAAGCCTATGCCGAAGCGCACTCCTTGCCGGAATCGGAGGTGTGTCGGCGACTTCGGGAGGAAACGTATCGAAACATGGACTGCCCCCAGATGGTGGTCGGTCCATTGGAAGGCGCATTTTTAAAAGTCATGGCGTTAAGTGTGGGAGCCAGGCGGGTGTTGGAAATCGGGACGTTTACCGGCTACAGCGCCTTATCCATGGCGGAATGTCTTCCGGATGATGGGATGGTGATCACGTGCGATATCGATCCTGAGTCCACCGACATGGCCAAGCGGTATTGGGCTCAGAGCCCTCATGGTTCTAAGATTCATCTTCGCCTCGGCCCCGCCTTAGAAACGATGGCGACATTGACTGGAACGTTTGACCTGATCTTCATCGATGCCGACAAAGCCAACTATGTGAATTATTTTCGTCAGGCATTAGAGTTGATATCGGATCATGGCGTCATTCTCATTGATAATGTCCTGTGGAATGGGGATGTGCTGACACATCCTGCTCCGGATACTAATACGGCGGCCATTCAAGAACTGAATCGAGTGGTGCATGCCGAGCCGCGGGTCTCAGCGGTTCTGTTGACCATTCGCGATGGGATATTCTTCATTAAGCCACAATCCTTTCCAAAAGGTAACGGTCAAGCGCAACAGCAAGTCCAACAATAAAACCTTTCCCGGAAATGCTTCTCGCACTGACAGGTTTCTCAGCGAACCTGATTCAGCAGCAATCACCCAGGAGAAGGTAAACCAGGCAACCATGATTAAAGCAAAACTCGACCCCGCGAGACACCAGATTGTGGAGCCTGAAGATCAGTGGCAACCCCGGCAGGTTTTGCTCTTTAGCGGGCATATGATCGATGCCCCGGGAAGACAGCCTCCGCGTTTTCCAAGGGATAAGGAAACGATGGTGGTACAGAAAATCGCCGAGGTTCTAGACCAACTGGGCGCAGGTCCTGATGATCTTGCGCTCACCCAAGGCGCCTGTGGAGGCGACCTCCTGTTCACGGAGGCCTGTCAGCAACGCAAGGTGATCATGCAGTGGATGCAACCGTTTCACGAGCCGGAGTTTATTCAAAAGTCTGTCATCTGTAGGGGTGAAGCCTGGCGCGATCGGTATGTGGCCGCCAAAGCCAAGCTCACGACCGCAATCCGCTCGGCCCCCGAGCACCTTGGCTCACTACCCGAAGGTGTCGATCCGTATGAACGGTGCAATCTATGGTTGCTTCACACAGCATTGGCGTATGGGATGGAGAAGGTGCACTTCATCTGTTTGTGGGATGGAGGCGGAGGTGATGGAAAGGGCGGTACCGCGCACATGTATGCAGAAGTGAAACGCCGAACCGGAAACGTCACATGGATCGACACCCGGACTCTTTAACCGAGGTTTCTCATGTGATCGTAGCGGAAAACGGTGAGGCTGAAAAACGCTGGTTTAACTGCACGAATACGCCGGAAGCGACATGAACATGAAATGGTGAATACTAAGAGAATCGACCGGTTTAAAAAACTCCTAACCTTTGGCCGGAGTAGAATTCCCGGCATGATCACCCAATACGTGCCGGCAATAAAACGAATCACAGAATCATCCTACGACGCGGTGTGTGGGCAAGTTCAAAATGATGAAGACGGTCCACGCTCTTATCTTTGTGCAAGGCATTTACGGGGTAGTCAAAGCGGACATTCATGATTGTATACACAATTCACCATCCAGGAGTTTCTTGAATGTTTGCGAAATGCCGGGTTTCGCCCCGGCAGGCGAGGCCCTTTTGTTTCGTCAAAAGGCCCCAAAACCATTGACGCCCCGTCTGGCCTTAGGAGAGCGAACGGACGCCAGTCTTAAGAGGGCGGTCCAACTCGCAGGGCTCAAACAAGGCCCGCCCGCTGAGAAGAGCGTCCCTCCCTTGGGCCAGCCGGCAGGCGTAAGTCAGCAACGAAAGCCGCGCCAAGTGTGTGTTACCAATAGACCAGGGTCTGAAAAATTGTCATCCTGACCCCTTCGGCAAAACTCAGGACAAGTTCCACGAAGGATCTAGTAGAACAGTGGGATTTTCGACCTGGCCACCGATCCTCCTTTGTGGACTTTATGTTGAGGACCGGGTGTCCATCCAATATCTTTCGCAATGTCTGAATAGTGGAGTGTAGATGTTTTTTCTATAACGGTTTCTAACGCCCCTGTCGGATTGTTTTGTCTCCTGCTGCCGGCTTGGCAAACTCAAACTTCAACTCATTGATGCGTGCCAGGTAGTCGCTGACGTCGTGATCGCCGCACCGTTGATGGCGGGTCAGCTTGAGTCCGCGTGCGGCATAAGCGCGGCCGGCTCCCGCTCCACAGAGATGAATCACGGCGGCCAGATTCTGCTTCCGCTGGAGCGTGACCTTGCCGATCCGCTTCGGTCCCAACGTCTGAGTGACTTGGCGATCGAGCAGCGCCGCCGTCAACTCAATGGCATGGTTCGGCAGGATGCGGGTATAGAGGCTGTTGAACCAGCACGATTCCCAATCGTGCCACGGGCCGTCCTCGACTACCTCGTGATCGTGGATGCACAAGCGCTTCGCCTCGCTGAAGGTCCCGTCGGTAATCTGGTACATGCCAACCGCGCTCGATGCCGGTTTGAACAGCTCGAAGGGATTCCATGTCAGTTGCCACCGCCAGTAGGTCCGTGCCACAGGATTTCCTCCGCCCTCGACCTGCGCCAGCGCAGCCAGAAACTCTGGAGTAATGACCGCGGTCGCATGCTCGCGAAAAAGCGATTCGTATTCTCTCCAGGTCTGGATCGGGCTCTTGTTCAGTGATTGGTCTAAGGGAAAGAAAATTTCGGTGGGTTTATGGAACGTATGAAAGGCCCAGTTGACGCTAAGCCACAGCAAAAAAAGGATGGTCGGAATCACGACGATCCGAACGATCGGATGAGAGGCCCATAC
>JBATLR010000036.1:0-43318 GCA_049289415.1 Nitrospirales bacterium | reverse complement strand
GATATACCCTGTCGTTTGGGCATGAAGCTGTGAGCCAGACGGGAAATGCCTGGTTGGTTAGGCCACTCAGAATGGGTTCTGGCATTGCTCATCAGAATTAACCGCAGAAGAGATCCAATGAGGTGGCGGTACAAAGGATAGTCTGCTCAAAAGATTCGAGGGCATCAATCCTATACGCGATCCGTTCCTCCGCAAGGATGGGGGTCATGTGGCCCGCTTCCTTGAAAAAAGGAGGAATGAAACCTCTTATTCATTGTACAATGGTCCGTCATTACCAGGGCGATGAGGAGATTTTCCTGTTTTGAGTCAGGGTAGTTTCATTCAGCAAAAGATTTATCACGGCACGTTTTACCCACTAGTCATGAGAGGAGGATCCTATGGCATCCAAAGTGAAAAAAGCCCAGCCTAAGAAGAAGGGACCGTTACAATCCAAGCCAAAGGTTGTTGCAAAAAAGAAGGCAGCACCCAAGCGTTCCTCATCAAAGAGTCAGGGGGTGGGGTTAGGGTCTCGAAATCCATCAACAAAAATAAAAACGGCCTCTACCCCTAAAACGAAAAAACCTGCTCAACAGAGTCCAGGCACAGCGGCGACGTCTGAGTTGCAGGTTGGGGATCCTGCTCCTGCTTTTTCCCTTCCCGATGATACTGGACGCATTGTGAATTCATCTGAGCTTCGAGGAAAAAAAGTGGTGGTCTATTTCTACCCGAAAGATGACACGCCCGGATGTACGACAGAGGCCTGTTCGTTTCGGGATGGTATTCAGGAATTGAGAAAGAGCGGGGCGGTCGTGTTCGGAGTGAGTGCGGATTCAGTCTCCTCTCATCGGAAGTTTTCCGATAAGTTTCAACTTAATTTTCCCTTGTTAAGCGATGAGTCTAAGGCCATGATTCAGGCCTATGGGGTGTGGAAAGAAAAGTCAATGTATGGGCGGAAATATATGGGGATTGAACGTACGACGGTAGTGATCAATGAAGATGGGACCATAAGGAACGTATTCCCTAAGGTCAAAGTGAACGGGCATTTTACTGAAGTGCTTCAAGCCCTCAGATAGTGAGGCCCTGAAAAATCATGATAGATGAGGGAAAACCTTCTACCCATGCATTTCATGGGCGTCCCCGATTTGGGAAAAAGTCTCTTCCCCGAAGATGGCATTCGCATTGAGGTAATATTTGAATTCAAGCAGATTATGCGACGGATCTTCCAGGAAAAACGTCAAATGTTCGAGAGGAGTATCAGGAAATCGTCGACGGGGTTCACGAAAAAATATGAGGCTATTCGTTTGGGCCCGGTTCCGGAGTTCATTCCACTCCTCTTCCGTCCCGCAGATTAGCCCGAAATGTCGGGGGTAGATACTTGTTTGTTGGGAGCCAAGGTCCTCGGTCACATGGGCGACAATTTGGTGGCCGTGGAAATTTAATGTGATGGCGACGGAAGACTGGCGGCCCAAGCCGCATCCAAGGCCTTCAACATAAAATTTTTTCGTGGATTCGATATCCTTAACCGGAATGGAGAGATGAAAAGTGGAAGAGGACATATAATAGACTCCTTCAGGAATTATCGCATGTTTCGGATGATCAATGAAAATATGGTGCTATTTGTCGATGAACGACTAAGATTGAGCGGTTCATTATAAGCACCCCCTTCAGGGAAAATGGTTTTTGACGACAGGCTTACCACGGCCGTTCCAATACCCGGCGCTCATCCATGGGGTGGTATGCCGAATCGCAAACTTGCCAGAGCGATCAAGGATGAGGCATCCGGCCTCCCCCTCTATTCGGCTGACGAGTGCCTTGAGTGCATAGTTGGCAGCTCTGACGGGTGTCCACCCTAGCCCGAGCAGGATAGCTAGATGTTTGGCCATGCCGGCTCGTATGATGGATTCTCCTAATCCCGTCATGGAAATGGCACCGGCGGTATCATCGGCATACACTCCCGCGCCGATTAAGGGGGTATCTCCAACACGGCCAGGTAACATGACCGCAACTCCCCCTGTTGAGGCCCCTGCGGCAAGATGGCCGGTACGGTCCAGAGCGACCGCACCGACTGTGTCATACAATCCTAACTGACGGTAAAGCGCCTGGGATTTAGGGTTAATCGTGTTTCGTGAACTCCGTTTGTTCCTCAGGTGAGTCGAATTCTTCCGATGGACCAATCGGGCTAGACCAAAATGCCGAGCCAATCGATTGGCATGTGGGCCGACTATCAATACATGGTCGGTGTCGGTCATGACCCGTCGCGCGGCGCAGATTGGATGAAGATATCCTTCCAGCCCTGCGACGGCACCAGCCGATAAGGTCTGGCCTTCCATGATTGACGCGTCCATTCGTTGGATTCCGTCGAGTTGTCGAAGCGATCCTCTCCCGGCATTAAACTGTCCCGATTCTTCCAGGTAGCGGATCATGCTTTCTACCGCATCCAGTGGTGAATGTCCTGTCTTGAGGCATTCATATCCCTCCACGAGTGCCTCTGTCAGACAAACTGACTGGCTGTGGGTTGGTTGTCGGGAGCCTGCGCCCCCATGGATCAGGACTTTTGGAGTCGGGATGATGGTGGGTGTAGCCAAAGGACGAAGGAGTTAATAAAAAAAGAGTGGAGTGACGGGTCGTGACTGCTTCCAGTGTTAAGCCGGCTGTTCAATTTTCATTTTCTCATAATAGGTGCACTGGTTGCGACCGTGGGATTTAGAATGATAGGCGGCTTTGTCTGCGGCAAGGAGAAGGGCGGTGATATTGGGATAGGGTATATCCGGGGTGTGTGTTGCGACTCCCAGAGAAATGGTGACGGCAATGTTTTGATTTTTGGCTATTTCATGGGTTGTATGGCGAAACGCGGAGAGGATTCTTTTACACACTATTTTAGCGGCGGGTAATGAGGTTTTCGGGAGAATGAGCACGAATTCTTCTCCTCCGTATCGTCCGACCATATCGGTGGTGCGAACCTGTGCAAGCAGTAGACGTGCGGTGGATTGAAGAACGCTATCCCCCGCCTGGTGTCCATAGGTATCATTGACGGATTTGAATTTATCAAGGTCTCCAAATACCAGGGTCAAACATTCTTCATTGGCGAGCGCCTGTTTAAAAGAGGTGTCTAAGTATTGATCGAGGTAAGCTCTTGCCAATGCCCCGGTGAGGGGATCATTACGGTGGATTTCTTCCAAATTGTGGAATTGGGCTTCCATCGTCGCTTTGTTGATTTGGAGTTCCTGAACTTCCTTAATAGTCTGAAGGCTTCGGAGGAGAAGTGTCTCCCTGGCTTTTTCCAGAATGGCTTGAGGTTCGGTCCACGTCTGTAGGTCTGTCTGAAAAATTTTCTCCGTCTCTGGAATAAGGTCTTCGGTCGTTTCCAGCACCTCCATAAGCGCCTCTGGAGTGAGATTCAGCAAGTTATGGGCTTCTTCTTTGACAACCTGGAGATATTCGCTATGAGACTCGCGTAGAAATATTTCCGCAATTTTCCCTGAAAGCGACACACAATAGACAAATTTCGCGCATTCATCTTGCGGGGGAATGCGGGAGGAATCATCGCTCCCGGCTATAGCCAACCGGATGCGGTCTGGAAAATTCCACTGCGTCAAGAGCCAACTTCCCACAGCGGCATGATTCACTGCTAGGCATTGCTTTTCATGGGCGATAATGCTGGCATGGCATGTTTGATCCAGCTCTGGGGGATTATAGAGGTCCAAGAATACTTGATCGAGTGCTAGCATTCCCAGATCTTGAATGAGACTCGAAAGATACAACTCTTCTATTATTTCTGTTAATCCACACATCGTCCCAAGGACACGACAGGCTGTTCCAGCTAGGATGGCACGTTTCCAGTACAGCGAATAGTCCAAGCCAGACCTTCGATGGGTCTGAAGCGATTTCATTAACGAAAAGGACAGAGCGAGTGAAATGGTCGCGTTGAGACCAAGGACCATGACCGCTTGATGAAGATTCTCGATTTTTTTGGCATAAGGGTATAAGGGGGAATTGGCGGTTCGTAGAATTTTGCTGGCCAGCGCCGGATCACAATGCAGAATTTTGATGATACGGTCGATGTCGACTTCGGGTTCGTTGGCTAAGTTGATTATTTTTATGGCGACGTTTGTCGGGCTTGGAAGGCTTGGGCAGGATTGTAGTTTCTTTTCAAGTTCTGGTGTCATACAGGACTCTTGGTCAGAAAATCTTTGTGAGTGCCTCGAAAGACTTTGCATCCGAAGATCTTCAAATTCTCATACTACCGGGATCCATGAACACGAGGATATATCCGTGATGTTTTCCGATCATAGGCATTTCGGCATATTGTTATGTCATCTGAATAGAGGTGAGAGGAAAATTGTTTTCTCTCCTTTTAATTTGGAGGCGATCCTCCTGATTGACCCGCTCGAAGCGAGAAAGCGGAATCAAGGAAAATGCAATTGAAAAACATGGGTCCTCGAGATAATTGTGATGTTCTGTCACATTGATTTTGACTAGGCTGTTTTTATCGGGTTTGCAAATTCTGTGGATGATGGGACGTGCCATCCCGGAAAATCCAGTGAGGCAGCAAAGAGGGTTCGCCAGGTGGGTCACCATATTGAGGAACGAGCTAAGAAGGACACGGCCCTGAAGGCCAGCGCTTAGTGGAAAAGCTGGCTTTGCGCTTGCTTCAGACTTGGATCCTGAAAACGATCCAGGTCTAATCGGACAAAACCAAGGCCCGCGACACAGAGTTCAAAATTCGTTGAAAGCGTTTGAAAGAGTGCGGGTGGATTTTTGCCCTGAGGATCTTGATGGGTCGCGACAATACTGTAGGAGCGTTTGCCGGCTTTGACGTAATCCACCAAAAAATCTTTGTGGTGAATAAGTCCGGAGCATTTTATCCGTTTGCAATATTCGGGGAAGAGTCCGGCCAGGAACAAGGTCAAATCTCCAATATGACGATGAATATCCCGCTCTTTTTGCGCGGAAGACTGTTGGGTATGGGATTCGGCCGCGTACAGGAGTTCCACCACTGTTTCGACGGGTTCTCCCTCATGGTCTTTGATACGGGAGAGTTGATCGATATGGATAAATTCGAGAAGCAGGTTTGAAACATATTCCGTGACTTGAAAATCCGGCCATCCCAATGCTTCGGAAAAGTTTCGTTCTGTCAACCGGCCAAATAACTGCCTTAGAGGATGTTGCTCAGGGATTTGTGTCATCAATGCCCTTCCCTCTCTTTCCACCGAATGTCCCTTCGTCAGGGTGTGTCGGTTTCTATGTATGTCTATCGGCCTGATGTAAGAGGTTCTTAACCTTATTTACTCCTTTGCCTACCCTGCTGTCCAGGATGAGGGTCATTGGACCCTCATTGACCAATGACACGACCATTGTCTTGCCAAACATTCCTGCTTGTACAGACAGATCGAGGGCTCGGAATTGTTCCAGTAATTCCTGATATCGCACACGGGCTTCTTCCGGAGGCGCTGCCGATTCAAAGCTTGGACGCCGTCCTTTTTCGGTATTAGCCAGTAAGGTAAATTGAGAGATCAGGAGGAGTTCGCCATTGATGTCTTGAAGGGCATCAGTCATTTTCCCTTGTGGGTCCGGGAAAATTCGGAGGCGGGGAATTTTCTGGACCATGAAGGACACGTCTTGTTCGGTATCGCCTTGGGCCACACCTAACAGAATAACGAGCCCCCGGTTGATGCGGGCGATGACTTGGCTTTCCACTGTGACTGAAGCCTGTCTGACGCGTTGAATAACGGCAATCATGAGCCCTTTCGTGATATCGCTTATCTTAAGGACAGCCGGGCATGATGACGGTATGCCTGTCGGTCCGTATGCTTACGTTGTAGAAGTTGGTTTGCGTATCTTTCGTCGCAGCATGAGCGTCAGGTGCAGGAGCTCCTCTGACTTAAATAAATGGTGAACGGAAAAATATCCAATCGTGCTTGCAACAAGCGCCAGAGTCAACCAGGCAACTTTTGCGAGGCTCTGTCCTGTTGTCTGCCATAGCGGGAATCCTGCAATCCAGAGAGAAACGGCGATGAGAGGGAGAAGGGCTATTCCTGTGCGGACCAGGGATATGCCGAGTGTCTTCCACAGTAACCCCTGAAGCCGGTTCCCCAAAATGGTCAGTAAAATAAGGGTGTTCCCCATTGCGGCACATGCGGTCGCCAGGGCTAACCCGGTGTATTGAAGCCATTGCATAAGCCATAATGACAGCCCAATGTTGAGGCCAACCGAAGCTACAGCCACGATGGCTGGTGTCTTTGTATCTTGAAGGGAATAAAACGCGGTTGCCAGTATTCGATAACTGGCGAACGCCCACAATCCGATTGAAAATCCGAGAAGGGCCGAAGCGGTTCCAATCGTGTCCATGGCCGAAAAGGCGCCATGCTCGAAAAACACATGAATAATGGGTATACGTAATAGGATCAGCCCAACCATTGATGGAAGGATGATAAATAGCACCATGCGTAATCCGAAATTGACCGTTTCCCGTAGTTCATGAATGGCTCCACGGGCTGCTTGGCCGGATAAGGTTGGCAAAATGGCTGTGGCCATTGCCACACCAAATATCCCTAATGGGAATTGAATGAGGCGCATCCCATAAAACAGATACGTGGGGCCCCCTTGAAAATACGAAGCTAAAATCGTGCTGATGGTGAGATTGACTTGGGTCACAGCTAACCCTAACAAGGAAGGAATGAGCAGAAAACCCATTCGTTTCACTCCGGGATGGCGCGGATGAAAATTCCAGGACAATGGGAAGCCATGCTTGTGTAAACTGGGTAATTGCATGAGGAATTGAGCGAGCCCTCCCACCACAATGCCAATGGCCACAGCGAGAATCGCCTGATCAAATAAGGGCGAAATTGCCACTGCAAAGAAAATGACACACAGATTGAAAAAGACAGGAGCCAAGGCAGGAACGGCGAATGAATGGAGGGAATTAAGTATTCCCATGGCCAGGGCCGCCAGGCTCACGAAGAGTAAGTAGGGGAACATTATCTGCGTGAGGAGGGTGGTCGTGGCGAGTTGATTCGCTTGTCCATGGAGGCCTGGCGCAAGAAGCCAGACCAGACTCGGAGCGGCAACGATGCCCATTAAGGTGACAGCGGTCACGAGCGTCAGGAGCGTGGTGAATGCTGCGCTGGCTAATTCCCAGGTTTCCTGCTTGGAGCGGGTCGAATGATATTCGGTGAACACTGGAATAAAGGCGGAAGACATGGACCCTTCCGCAAAAAGTTCTCGCAACAGATTAGGAATTCGATAGGCGATGTAAAAGGCGTCTGCTGAAGGGTTGGCGCCAAACAAATTGGCGAGAGTGACATCTCGAATAAATCCAAGAATCCGACTGCAGAAAGTGGCTCCGCCGATCAGCCCGGCCGCACGGCTAATACGATGGGCCTCTCCTTGAGGAGATGACGGAGCTGGTGGAGGTTGAGCTGATTGAGCCATCCGAATCGGAATGTTACCGGAAAGGGTTGAGTTGTTGCATCTGTCAGATGTCAGAGGGCGATTGTCTTGCTCGAGTATTATAAAAGGGCCCGGGTCCGCATGCAGAGCCTGGATGCGGGTTTTTTCGCTTGTTTTTGAATTGACACCCTCTAAATCATGCTTTAGCATCAATTCCCTTTTGTCCATCCAATTCTCCATCTTATGACAAGATCTTCGTTGACTCAATCCAGTCTGCCACGATGGTGGTGCTTTGCGACCGCGTTCTCGACCGGTGCGGTGGTGATGGCGTTGGAAATTTTAGGAAGCCGACTTCTCGCGCCGGTTTTTGGCAGTTCGCTATTTGTCTGGGGTGCGCTGATCGGGGTAGTCCTGGCTGCCATGAGCAGTGGATATGCCGCTGGAGGCTGGTTGGCTGATCGATATGCTCCGCAGAGGGTGTTGGCTGGGCTGTTGTTGCTGTCCGGCGCTTGGACATTGTTGTTGGCATGGGTAGGACAGCCCGTCGTTTTTGGAGTGGCTCAATGGATTCAGGATCCTCGCTGGGGGCCATGTTTTGCAGCCAGTGTGCTATTGGCGGTTCCGGCATTTGGATTGAGCGGCGTTCTCCCGGCCCTCTTGCGTTTGGCTATCGGGGATATGGGGCATCTTGGACGTCATACCGGTGGCATGATCGCGGTTTCAACCATCGGGAGCCTCATCGGAACCTGGGGGACGTCCTTTTATCTTTTAACCTGGCTGGGTAGTGCCACATTAGTCGCTATCCTTGGCGTGGTCCAGGTATGTCTTGGTCTATGGTGGACATTCAGAGTTGGAATACTCCAGCCGAGTCTACAGGCTCTGCTTCTTGCGGGAGTAGCCGGAATGACCTGGATGGGTTTTCATCCGGTCAGTATTTTGCCACCGGCCATTTATCAGGAGGATAGCCCGTACCAACAGGTTAGAGTGAGTGAAAATGATTTATTCCGTTATCTCATTTTGGACAATACCTTCCATGCGGTGATGTGGAAAGCGACGCCCGAATCTCTTGCCTTGCCCTATAGCCAAGTCATGATGGGTGTGTTGCCAATTGTGGAGAATCCTAAGCGAGGATTGATTTTAGGCCATGGCGGAGGATCATTGGCAAAGTGGCTAGGGAAGAACTGGCCGGATTTGGAATTAGATGTGGTCGAAATGGACCCGTCTGTTGTCCGGGCCGCTGAACGGTATTTTGGTTATACGCCACCGCTCAACCATCATGTGTATGTGGAAGACGCCCGCACGTTTTTACGAAACAATCCCTTCCAGTATGATGTGGTGTGGGTCGATGTGTTTGCCAGGCATCTCATTCCGTTCCATGTGACGACTCAGGAATTTTTTGAGGAATTACGGAAGCATGTGCACCCTGAAGGCGCGGTTGCCGTTAATCTGGCGTCTTCCGATTCGCCCGCGAATGTTCGCCGTGCACAAGCGGTATTGACCACGATGCGCCTGGCGTTTCCTGATGTGGTGTCCTACGGTGTCGCGGGCCCTGAATGGTTAGATACAAAAAAAGGATCCGTGAACCTGATTTTTTTTGGTGGAAAACCTGTCTCCGTTATGCGTGATTCGCATTTTTTGGATGTTCTGGCTCGTCAGATGAATCGTGATCGATTTCCGCCAGAAGGGTTTGCATTTTTCATGTCACAGGAGCCGGTCGTCCTGGCTCCTGGCCAGATTCTGACTGATGATTTCTCCCCGCTAGATTTACTTCAAGGGGAAGGGTAAGCATCCCTGTCGCTTCGAGTTAGCAGGGTTTTTCCCCTCATTCATAAAAGCGACCTAGGATACCTCTCCGCGTGCTGAGGAGAGTTTCACTAGAAAGGTGACCTGTTCCTGGTTGTTAACGGTGGGAATAATTCGGGTGTTGTAAAAACCGTAAGAGGCCACTCTAAAAAGAAGGGATCCACTCATGTGGCGTCTGGCGTGTACAGCTTTGGCGTTTTTGATTGCCAAGAGTTATTTTGGCTTAGGCGGTTTTCACTCCCCACGTTTTCCAGGTGTCTGTATCCCCAACGTTAGGTGCTTACCAGAATTGCTGGCTTGAGCCGTCCAACCTTAGCTTGATCCTAGCCGTCTGGAAGAGTTGTTGCCCCCATTCTGATCCTGAAGACAAGGATTGTCGTGGAGACAGGCAATCGAAGGAGATGACAATATGTTCAAGAGGTATGGGGCCTAGATGTATTCCTAGTTTTAACAGACAGCCGCTGGCCAAAATTTGTAACGAATTTGTGGTAGCTGAGCGCCGTCAAAATTCGGGAGATCATAAAGACATCGATCAACCACGGCTACCTCATCTCTGGTAAATTCGAAGACCTTCCGTGTTTTCCAAAATTGATCCAGCGTAAAGTAATCCCCTGTGGCTGGCTTCTCCGCCAGTGCAGCCTGTAGTGCTTTGAAGACTGCGGTATCAGTTCCTGGGATACGTCCGTTGTTGCGGGTAATGCACCATTTTATGATTTCGGCTACCCCATACATGCTTAGATCAATTTTCTGCTTTTCTTCGGCCATGATTTCCTCCTTACAAACAGACAAAAAGACAAGGGATCTCTATAACATAAAGAGAGTCGTGTCATCCAGTGGGCTATGGTCTCCCATTTCAAAATTGCCTCTGGCAAAGTCTGTAGCTTGATAGAAAAATGAGATTTCTCGGACTACTAGCAGGTTTTACATCATTTGGAAAAATCCGTATACTCGAGGCGCTGGGCATGGTTTAATCCTGCATCTATATTTGCACCCTCTCAACCCACATATTCTGGAGAAAGGCAAGAAGAATTGTATTCCAGTCAATCATTGTGGGCTCGGCTTGTCATTCCTCTGGGCCTTTTGGGCCTGTTATCTTTGGTCGGTTGTCCTACGCGTGAAGAATACCATCCTCCTGATCTGATTTATCATTATTTAGATATTCCAGTCGGTAAAAACCCTACGTCAATCCGAGCCAGTGATTTTAACGGTGATGGATTTACGGATTTGATCACCAGCAATATTCAAGGAAATTCCCTGTCACTACTCCTGGGAAAGGGGGACGGGAGTTTTCAGGACCAAAAAACAATTTCTGCGTGTCAGGAGCCGAGGAATGTGGCTGTTGATGATTTTAATCTTGACCACGTGCCGGATTTCGTCGTGGCGTGCTCCGGGGATAATCATGCTCTCGTGTTTTTGGGACAAGGCGATGGCACTTTTTTGCGTGGGGCCCAATACCTGGTTCATCGTACGCCAGTGAGTATTGCCACAGGAGATTTTAATGAAGATTTTCTTCCTGATTTAGCGGTGGCCCTCCGCAACGACAAAATCCAAATCCTGTTGGGTATGGGGAACGGAAAATTTCGGTTGGGACCGTTATATGAATATGGAGATACGCCTACCTCCGTGGCTACCGAGGATTTGAATGGGGATAAACATTTGGATTTGGCCGTGACCAATGGAGGGCCGATGAGTCATGCCGTGTCGATCTGGCTGGGTTTGGGGGATGGCACCTTCCAAGCTCCAACTGACTATCGAACTGGTAAGCGGCCATTGGGGGTCTCCTTTGGAGACTTCAATACTGATCGAGCCATAGATCTTCTCGTGATTAACGGTGAAATGAACACGATTACCGTGTTTTTAGGAAACGGGGATGGGACTTTTCAAGAGGGAAGGGAGTCGGGCGGTGATGCCGGTCCAAATTTTGGAGTGGCTCAGGATTTTGACGGCGACAAAATTCCGGATGTGGCCGTTGCCAATATTCAATCCGGAAGTATTTCGTTGTTATTTGGGAAGGGCGATGGGACCTTTCATTATCCTCCAAGAGATTATCCCACTCCGCATGCCCCCTTTGCATTAACCACCCTATCGATTGCAACCGGTCGAGGGGAAGAACCGGGATTGGCGGTCGTGAATAATGCTTCAAGTAATGTCTCTATTTTTTTACATCATGGATTGAATATCCGGAAGGGCCAATTACCGGCCACTCCATCTTGAATACTTCTTCAAATGTGATGTTCTTGACACCCGATTTCTGCAATGTTTACAGTATTTTTGCCTTTTAGAAAGAGGCGTAACGCCGGTCCGAAGCGTGATTCAGCCTTGTGAGGAGAATGTGCGAACTTTTGGCTGGTGGTTTGGAATGGGGTCTCTCTTGACCTTAGCTGTCTTGCTTGTTCAGGGAGGCATGAGAGACCTGATTGATGGTTCGTCGTATTCTGGGACATGGGAAGGAATACTTTCCATGGGACTGACGGTTTTTGGAGGTGGAGTTCTTGCGGGCTGTGTGGCGGTGATTCTAAATCGACTTCGCTAGACACCTGGGAAGCTTCAGGAAAAAGACTGAAAGGGGCTGTGATCTTCTTGGTTTTTGTGGTTGCCGAGGAAAAAGTGGGGATTGTCCCATCTGCTCATCGTGAGTATCTCATCTAGGAGTAGGTCTGTATCGATATGACGTGTCTCAGATGCCAAGGAACCATGCTGATTGAACGTCAGTACACCCGAGTGTCACGCCGGTTCAATGCAAAATGTATCAATTGCGGATTTTGGTTTGATTTAGCAGATGTGTTGCGCTTTTTTAAGCGCGTTCTTGAAAGCGGCTACAACGGTCAAAAAATCCGCGAAACGCTCTAGCCTGTCTGAAGCCTCCCACCTTACCTCAACTCTGCAACCCCCAAAATTTATGAACTGATCGAGTCTCTGTCTGTTCCTTGTGGGGTGGCAAACATCTGAGTAAATTCTTAGGATTATGCCGTGGCGTATTGGGTTTTTATTTCTGAGGGCATAACTTAACTGTCCTGGTTTCCGGAATAACGTTCCTTTCCTCTCTCAATACCAAATTCCACATTTTGATCACAGTTTTTTAGAGCAAGAAATTCATGACCTTGGACCTTGCCCCATACCCCAATATTTATGTGAGGCCAAAATCTGTAAGACTTTAAAAGGAACTCCTTCCATTAACCTTTGGCTAATTCCTTGAGGGTCGTGCGGATAAGGTCTTCAAGTTCGTAGGCTTCGTTCAATTTAGCCGTCGCGAGATTCATGGCTTTTTTGACTTCTGGGGCACGATATCCCAAATTGATGAGGGCGGAGGCGGCTTCTTCCTGGAGGAAGTTGGTCGGTTCGGTCGGGGCTGGTGAGGGTTTGTGGGAATCCGGAAGCAGGATGCGATTGGTTTTGTCTTTTAACTCCAGAACTATTCGACTCGCCGATTTTTTCCCGACTCCGGGAATGGAACCTAAGGTTTCAAGATCACCGGTTTCAATAGCCGTACACAAATCAGGAATGGAAAGGGTCGATAACGCACTCAGGGCGAGTTTCGGTCCGACGCCGCTAATGGTGGTAAGCAGTGAAAAAGCTTGTTTCTCTTCAGTGGTGGAAAATCCAAAAAGCTGAATGGTGTCATTCCGCAAGTTGGTGGAGACATAAACTTGCACTGTGGAATTGATTTCAGGAAGGCTGAAATAGGTAGAAAGGGCAATAAACACATGATAGCCCACGCCCTGTACAGAAATTACGGCGTCCTGAGGGGTTTTTGAAAAAAGGGTTCCTGACAGGGAGGCGATCATGATTGTGCGAAACTCAAACTTTCTTCAAATGGTGAAGGGATTGTAGGGATTGTGAAGGGGCAGAGTAGGAATTTTGAAGGATAATGCCTAGGAAGAGTAGAGTGGAACTCAGAAGGCAGAGAGCCTGTCCGAGATTAGCGATCATAACGAGGCTCTGTTTGTTTGAGTCAGCCGTTTTGAACGTTTGAGGCGAATCGTTGGGTAATTGGACGAAACAGATCTGAAAATCTGGAAAAATCCAGCGCTTCCGCGATAGATCAGTCTAATATTGGATAGCCTCCTAGGCACTTTCGGCAGCCATTTTCTCCATCAATTCGTCAGATATCTCAAAGTTGGCATGGACCTTGGAAACGTCTTCGTTCTCCTCCAGGAGGTCCATGAGTTTTAAGGCTTGCTCTGCATCTCTGCCTTCAAGTTGAATGTGGTTTTGTGCGATAAAGGTCAGCTCGGACAGACTGGTTTCAATCTGAGCCTTCTGTATTGCTTCTTTGACGGCTTCAAAATTGGCTGGTTCTGAAATGACCTCAAATCCGGTGGGAGTTTGTTTTACGTCTTCAGCTCCGGCTTCCAGTGCCAGCTCGAATAGTTGTTCTTCAGTCACTCCCTGGTTCTCGATGACCAGTAATCCTTTTTTTTGAAATTGCCAGGCGACGGCGCCGGCTTCGGCCATCGTCCCATTATTTTTGGTGAGAATATTTCGAACTTCGGCTACCGTCCGATTACGTTTGTCGGTCGAAATTTCTAGAAGAAGTGCCGTGCCTCCTGGTCCATAACCCTCCAACATAAACTCTTCGAATTGCATTCCCGGAAGTTCTCCGGTACCTCGCTGAATAGCCCGTTTGACGGTATCGGCAGGCATATTTACTTCTTTGGATTTCGCAATAGCTTGGCGTAAGGCAGGATTGCCGTCCGGATCGCCGCCGCTACGAGCGGCAATGGAAATCTCACGGATCACGCGCGTGAAAATTTTCCCCCGCTTGGCATCTTGTGCGCCTTTGTGGCGCTTAATTGTTGACCAATGACTATGTCCACCCATACTCGTGATCCATTTCCTATTATTTAAGGCATGGAAAATTTCCAGAATGTGCCCCCGCGTGGGCTTCTATCACAGTAATTGAAAGGGAGTCAATGCACCTAGTCATGGCAGTATGAGAGGTTTGAATCGCAAGCAGGGTGGGTAGTTGTTGTCCTGAAGAGTCAGCAAGCTATATTCTGCTCAATTGATTTTCTTCTTTATCCGGTGTTAAGGAAATTAGTCATGCGCATCGTGTTTATGGGAACTCCGGCCTTTGCGGTTCCTACGCTTCAGCAGTTATTGAAGACAGAATTTTCTGTCGTTGGTGTTGTGTGTCAGCCTGACCGACCGAGTGGGCGTGGGAGGAAAGTTCAAGTGGGGCCGGTAAAGGCGCTTGCATTGTCACAAAATATCCCAGTGGTGCAGCCTGAAAAAATGAAGGATCCCAAATTACTTGAAACTCTTCGAGCATGGGAGCCTGAAGTGGTAGTGGTTGCTGCATTTGGCCGAATTTTGCCCAAACCCATTCTTGATCTTCCCCCGAAAGGATGCCTGAATGTTCATGGTTCCCTTCTCCCGAAATATCGGGGGGCTGCTCCCATTCAATGGGCTGTCATCCAGGGAGAGGTGAAGACCGGGGTTACCATTATGCTTATGGACGAAGGGATGGACACGGGGGCCATTCTTCAACAGGAAGAAATTTCTATTGGCCCGGAAGAAACCTCAGAAGAGTTAGCTCCACGAATGGCTCAGGTTGGCGGAGCCCTACTGGTCAGGACTCTGCGTGGATGGGTCGCGGGCACAATACCCCCTATCCCCCAAAATGATTTGGCGGCGACTATGGCACCCATCTTAACCAAAGAAGATGGGTTGATGTATTGGGATCGGCCGGCGCGAACCCTCGCCAATCGCATTCGCGGGCTGTCGCCCTGGCCTGGTGTGTATACTTTCCTGGAGGGTGAACGATGGGGGATTTGGAAAGTCCAAGTTGAAGTTCAAGAACCAGGTATCCGGCACACTGCCCATGACATTTCTCAGGCCCCAGGCACCATTACTGCCGTCACGAAACAGGCCATCCGTGTCCAAACTGGTCAGGGAAGTTTGAATCTTTTGGAGATTCAACCTGAAAATAAAAAACGCATGCACGTTTCTGACTATGTAGCTGGGCATCGAGTTACCATCGGCATGACCTTTTCAATGGGGAAGCAGGACGATTGTGCTGTGTAATTGTGTGGGGCCGGCAGGGTTCTGGTGTCAGGCGTTTTCGTATGACCCGTTTTGGTGGAAAAGGATACTTTGATGACCGATCAGACCTCAGAGTTATTGGCGTATATACAGAGTCAAATAGAGGAAATCACGACTATTCACGCACAGGCGGAGAAGGCCCTCAATGCGGTGCAGGGGAAAGACCATGTCACCAAATGGAAGAGAAAAGTGGTTGATGGTCTAGAGCCCTACGTGAGTGAGGCATATCTTCAGCACATTACCAAGGAATGGTTGGAGACCACCTATTTTGTGGGCGATGTATTTGATGAATTAGCCGATGAAGTGGACATGTGCCGTCGGCATCTTAAGAAGTTAGTTAAGGACATTCAGACCACCGGCATCCCCTGATGCCTCCTTCCCATATGAAGCACCGGTTTGATCCTTCTCATTTTTCTCCCTGCCTATAATGGCACCCCTCCCTCCTTATCCGCGCAAACGGCTCGGTCAGCATTTCCTTATTGACCCAAATTTGCTCCGAAAAATTATCAATCTGGCGGACCTCCAGCCTGATGATTACGTTTGTGAAATTGGACCGGGTGGCGGCGCGTTGACCAGATTGTTGTGCCAATCGGCGAAGCAGGTGTTAGCCTTGGAAGTCGATCCCCGGATGGTAGATTTCTTGAAGGAAGAGTTTGCTGAATGTTCGAACCTTGATATTCAAGAACATGATGCGCTCCGCTTTCCCTTTGATCAACTCCCAGAATCTGCAGTGGTGGTAGCAAATCTGCCTTATAACATTTCAACGCCCATTATGTTTCGGTTGTTAGAAGCCCGGCCCAAGATCCGTCGAATGGTCCTAACCGTGCAACTGGAAGTCGCCAAGCGGTTAACCGCCAAGCCCAATACTAAAGACTATGGAGTCCTATCCGTCATGGCGCAACGCTTGGCTGATGTCCGTTTCGGTTTCCCCGTGTCTCGAAAATGCTTTCGCCCCGTTCCTGATGTCGAATCGGGAGTGGTACGATTGGATATTCGTGTTCATCAGACTTATTCTGCTCAGGAAGCCGACGCGTTTGCTTTGGTGGTGCGGGCAGCATTCGGGCAACGCCGAAAAACCCTCCTCAACGCACTACGAGGAGCGGGTTTTTCTTTGACCTGCCTAGAAAGTGCTCAAGAGCGCACAGGCATCACATTAACTAGGCGAGCAGAAACGCTGTCGGTGGGGGAGTTTCAGCATTTAAGTGAAGCACTCATTGACCCAATGCTGCCCTCCACTTCGTAACATCTCCAGGATTTTGTATAGCCTTGTCGTATGCGTAAGGGTTGTTTGCTCGATAGAAACACTTATGGTAGGATTTTTTGATGAGTGTCTTCCCTAGTTCAAAGAGCAAGCCCACTAAAGACCAACCCAAGGGATTTTCTGTCTTAACCACACAAGTTGTCGGAATTTTAGTCGCTACTTTGGGAATTCTTGGGTTGCTCAGCCTGGCAACCTTTTCTCCTTCCGACCCGATCCTTTTTCCCGAGCAACCTTCCTCAAATTCCATTCCCGAAAACGCTGTAGGTCTGATTGGGGCTACTCTCGCGTTTTCCCTCCTCACTATGGCGGGAGGGGGGGCTTATGTGGTGCCATGCTTGCTCATCATGTTGGGTTTAAGCGTCCTATGGGGCGAAAAACTTCGTATTACGTCCGGCAGTCTTCTGGGATCGCTGATTGGTGTTCTATCTTTCAGCGCATTGCTACATCTTCGATTTTCAGCCGGGCCTCAAGTATCCGGGATGGATGTCCTAGGAATAAGCCAGGGTGGAGTCGTGGGGCAATGGGTAGCGGCCGGACTCGGGTCGTATCTGGCGGTCACCGGTGCCACGATTATATTAGCGGCACTCTTACTCATTGCCTTTCTTTTGCTTGTGCCGGTATCGATTGGGCAAATTGTTCGAACTCTCTTGAATTTTATGGGGCGCCTCAAAAATATTGTGGTGGAATCGGTAAGGGAACGAGACTGGTGGGTAACAGACTCCCAACCAAAAATGAATAAATCGATTCGAATTAATCGTCAATTGGCTGCTCGTGGTGGTATTGGTGCGATGGTATTGGAAACTTTGGAACCCAAGTCCAAGTTATCCAAGATAAAAAGAGATGATTTGCCAGCTACAATCGAGATAGCGCCTACTCTTTCACTCATTGAGGAAGTCGACGACACCTTTGTTTCTCGCAAGAAAATTTCAAAGTCCTATCAAATGCCTTCCCCCACCGATCTGCTGGATACTCATGCTGCGCGGGCGGCTCATCAGACCGATGCAGTGTTAAAATCTCAGTCCGAAGTTCTTGTGAACACGTTGGCAAGTTTTGGGATTGAGGGGGGTGTCACGGATGTGCATCCTGGACCGGTGATTACCATGTATGAGTTTGCTCCCGGTCCCGGCATCAAAGTCGCCCGCATTGTAAATTTGGCTGATGATCTAGCCATGGCCTTAAAAGCCTTAAAAGTTCGGGTGGTGGCTCCTCTCCCAGGAAAATCCACCGTAGGCATTGAAGTGCCCAATCCTCAGCGGGAAACGGTTGGATTGAAAGAGATGTTGACATCAGAGGCCTTCACGCGGGCACGCTCAAAGCTGGCCTTGGCCTTGGGGAAAGATATCTTTGGGCGACCGGTGGTGACGGATCTCCGCACCATGCCCCATTTATTGGTAGCGGGTGCTACGGGGTCAGGAAAAAGTGTGGGGCTGAACTGCCTGTTATTGAATATCCTATTTACCGCGCATCCGGATGAAGTGAAACTCCTGTTAATTGATCCCAAAGTGTTGGAATTGCAGGTGTACGATGGGATTCCTCATCTCATTCGCCCGGTTATCACAAATCCCAAAGAGGCAGCTCGTGGGCTTGGGTGGGTCGTACAAGAAATGGAGCGGCGTTACCAGGTGTTAGCGGAATTGGGGGTTCGAAATATTGATGCCTATAATAAAAAAGTTACCGATTCTCAGGAGACGGGTTCTCCACTTCAGACCGTGAAGAAGTTGAGCAAAGGCCAATCGTTAAATGTGGAGGAAGGGGCTCCATTGTTGGAGTCAACACAAGAAGAGCGGGTTCTGTTGCCATACATTGTGGTGGTCATTGATGAGTTTGCTGATCTGATTATGGTGGCTCCAAAGGATATTGAAGATCGTATTGCTCGACTCGCTCAGATGGCCCGTGCGTCTGGCATTCATCTTGTCTTGGCGACCCAAAGACCATCGGTTGACGTCGTGACCGGACTGATAAAGGCTAATTTTCCTGCACGTATCGCTTATCAGGTTTCTTCCAAAATTGATTCCCGGACCATTTTAGATGCGAATGGAGCAGAAAGTCTTTTGGGAAAAGGTGATATGCTGTTTTTATCCTCCGGTACCGGTGGAATTAACAGACTGCACGGTCCTTATGTCTCGGATGAAGAAGTGCGTGGGGTAGTTGAATGGGTGAAATCTCAAGCCACTCCCGTCTATGACCCTGTGGCCTTAGAGTCCGTCCAAGAACCCTCGGTGGATGAACAGGATCGCGATGAGACCTATGAGCGGGCAAGAGAATTGGTGATGACCACAGGACAAGCCTCGGCCTCGTTTATTCAGCGTCGCTTGCGGGTGGGGTATCCCCGAGCAGCCCGGATGATTGAGCAAATGGAGGAAGAAGGTCTGGTGAGTGCTCCAGGACGTGATGGAAGACGAGAGGTTCTCGCTCGAAGTACGGCTATTGCGGAGATAGGATGATGTCACTGCAGTTCCTGCGAGGGTTCATCTTTCTAGGCATTGCTTGCTTTATGTTGCCTGTATCCGATACCTCGGCTGCATCGGTTTCCGTCACGCAGGATATTGTTGGGAAAGTTGATGCTCGTTATGCTCAGACCAAAGATTTGCAAGCTGACTTTGTCCAGGAAACCATTCTTGAGGGATTTACGACGGGGTTTACGTCTTCAGGGCGGCTCTATTTAAAAAAACCTGGATTGCTTCGATGGGATTATCTTCACCCATCGGAAGAGCAGATTTATGTGAATGGTGATCAGGTGATGATGTATGTTCCTGAGCATCAGCAGGTGGTCAAAGGGGCGCTTACCCAAATGGCCGCGTCCAAGGGTCCTCTAGCTCTTCTTCAAGGAGCAGGAAATCTCTCTCAGCAATTTACGATTCTGGAATCCGCAGATGGCTCGAAGGATAATGGAAAGTTCCCCAGTCTCACCCTAGTCCCTAAGCCCGTTGACCAAACCCCTCCAACTATCAAGAAAATTGTGCTCAAACTCTTTCCTGATACGTATTTTATTCAGGGTATTACCTTGTTTGAGGTGAGCGGGAATATCTCCCGTGTGATGTTTGACCACATTCAGGCGAATACGGGTCTTTCGTCCAGTAAGCTGACTTTCGATGTTCCGCCGGATGTTGTGGTGGTCGAATTACCCTGATTCAACATTCAGGTCTGTCGTTTTAGATGGTGTTCTCGGATAAGGAAAAGGTGGAAAGAAATGGCTGAGCGCATCTTGGTTGTGGATGACGACAAGGGAGTTCGGGAAGCCTTGTCAGAGTTTTTGCTATCGTTGGGTTATACCGTCGTGATGGCCGAAAATGGTGAAGAGGCCTTGAATAAATATCGTAAGGGTGACTTTGACGTGATAATGGCGGACCTGATTATGCCCAATATGGATGGCATGGAGTTGTTGAGGCGTATTCGGGACGTCAAAAATGATGAGGTGATTTTTTTGATGATCACTGGACATCCCTCCATTGGCACAGCTGTGGAGGCTATTAATCGTGGGGCCGATGATTATATTACCAAACCCTTCCATCTTGAGGACGTCAGGTTACGGGTAACGAAATCGTTGGAAAAACAAACCTTAAAAGGCCGCTTAAAAACAGCCCAAGGCTTGGCCTGGGGTTTAATGTTGTCCATTCCTCTTTGGCTCTTATTGGGGATAATTCTGGTTATCCTGTTTAAAGGATAAGTCGCTGTTTCCTCCAGTGGTTCTTGTGTGGTCATGGCTCAATCGCCAATCCCAAATTCATTGTGAGCCTGTTGTCGTGGTTCATTCGGGTCTTAATGTGTGTTTTGGGTATTGTGGTGTTCAGTGCAAGCTCTCTTCAGGCCATTGGCGGCCACATCACTGAAGATCCCACCAAAATTTTACAGAAATATCTTTCCCTCGATAAAAAAGGCGTTCGGTTAGAGGCGCATTCCTGGCAGGTGGTGAGGCCCTTTGTGGCTTGGCTGGAAGAGCCGGTGTGGGGGCACGTAGTCGTGATTTCTCGATATGAGGTGGTGGAGGATGTATCACAATGGGAAGTTATTAATGGGCTAGAGGCCAAAATTCCCGTAATTTTTGAGGTGGTAGGAACAATGCACTGGGAACGCGCAACGTTTGTGACCAATCCACACCGTGAAATACAATATTTTCATCTGAAGGCGGTTGGGGACCGGTGGCAAATTGTTGGGCCTCAATTGCCTCCCCATGTGGGCCGTCAACGTCTGGTCGACTTTGTTCGTTGGGCGGAGTTAAATGAATCTGGGCCGGAAAGAAAAATGCTGCTCAATTCTTTGATACAACAATTAGAGCTTACAAATGAGAAAGATGTTCAGAAATGACTACATGGCGCGCGGAAGTGTTGTTCTTTGACTTTGATGGAACTTTGATCGATTCGAAAATAGATATTGCCACCTCGGTAAACCTGACGCTGAGGGATTTGGGATTGGCCTTACGATCACGGGAAGAAATCTTTAGTTTTGTGGGTGATGGGGTGAAGCGGCTATTGCGGTTATCGGTGGGGGAAGAAAATCTTGATCAATATGAAAAAGCCTTGGAGATTTTTCGAAAACATTATCTAGAGCATTGCGTGGAAACCACTCGGTTTTATCCTGGGATTTGGGAAGTGCTTCATCATTATCAGGACCGAAGAAAAGCTATTGTGACCAACAAGTCCTTAGAGTATACCCTTTCAATTGTGGATGGGTTACACGCACAGGATCTCTTTCATCATGTCGAAGCTCCTCGGGATACGATGGAATTGAAGCCTGAGCCTGTGATGTTGTTGCGGGCACTTGAGGGATTGGGCGTCGATCCCTCTGATACGGTGATGATTGGGGATAGTACGAATGATGTTCGAGCAGCCCAGGCGGCGGGCATTCGAGCTTGTGCCGTGGGGTATGGGTATGGGAATCGAGAAAAAGTTACAGCATTACGGCCTGACTTTTATTGTGAAAATCCGAAAGATCTTCTTGGGCTGTTTTAATTCGTCCCACCTCTAATTCATTTTCTGCGAGTGACAGCTCCCGCTAAAAGGGGCTTGGTCAAACCCTGTAATTTTTCTAGTTGTGGCTAACCCGGGAATTCTTTTATGATC
This sequence comes from Nitrospirales bacterium, assembly GCA_049289415.1. GTDB lineage: Bacteria > Nitrospirota > Nitrospiria > Nitrospirales > UBA8639 > Nitrospira_E. The sequence continues at coordinate 21,781 of JBATLR010000036.1, read as the reverse complement.
CATTGAGATTTTTGATGGCGAGGAACATTTTTGAATATAAATCACGAGAAGAGGTCTTGATGGCGCAGCCGGTTGTTACCTGTTTGGATATGGAAGGGGTGTTATTTCCTGAGATCTGGCTAGCTTTGGCGGATAAAGTTGGTATCCAAGAGCTACGTCTGACCACCAGGGATGTTGCGGACTATGATGTCTTAATGAAAAAACGACTGGAAGTCCTGAAAGTGCATCGCATTACTCTTCGGGATATTCAGGAAGTTGCCAGTACGATTTCTCCCCTCCCTGGCGTTCCTGATTTTATTGCGTGGCTGCGTGAACGATGTCAAATTATTATATTGTCGGACACGTATTATGAGTTTGTCGGATCACTTATGAGGAAGCTCGAATTCCCTACGATTTTTTGCCATACATTGGGAGTTGATTCCCATGGGTTTATCACAGATTATTTCTTACGCCAACATGATCAAAAGCGACATGCTGTCAGTGCGATGAAGGGTATCGGGTTCAGAGTGTTGGCGGGAGGAGACTCCTATAATGATGTTTCAATGTTAAAGGAGGCCGACGCCGGATTTTTTTTCTGTCCTCCTGATTCGATTGTCCAGGAATTTCCCCAATTCCCGGTAGCTCGTTCGTATGCAGAATTCCAGGAACACCTTGGTCGGGCAGGCGGCTTCCCTTCCTGACGTGGTCATGCTGAGGTAGGTTTGAATTCCTTCCCCCATGTTTTCGTTCAAGAGGCCTCTGGCTGATGCCAAAATATATGGAGAGTTTTCTGAGGGGAACCATTGTTGCGTTTCCAAATTGTACTTGCTAGATGTATGGCGTTTTATAGGTGGCTGAAGAAAAGTACTGATGATAAAGCGAAAAAAGGGTCAAAGAATCATTTTTTGAAGAAAAGAGATGTAATCCTCAAAAATTGCCAGAAATTTTTTCTGGATCCTCTGGGACTGTTGGCTGCAAAGTTTTTATGCCAAGAGCACTGACAAACTTGAAAGGAGCATTTACATGAGGGTCTCTCGCATTCGCCTATCTCTATTGGTAACGGTATTTCTCTGTCTCTCTACCCTAACAGGCTGTCTTGGGAAACGGGAGTGGCAATATCCCCCGGCCTCTACGGGGTCATTTCTGAACGAAAAAGCCGCCGCGCCAATCCCGGCTAAAGCCATTGTTCTTCCCTTAGAAGATTTGAGGGGGAATGAGGTAAAAGAGGAATATTGGAAGGCCGCTATTCCTCTGGTGCCCTATGGGGACACACGATATCAACGCCCTGAGGCCGTACCAAACCCTGAAGAGGTCGATGTCGTCAAATTTGATCCGACTAATGATCTTGCTCAATCCATCGCTGCGGAATTAAAGCATGCAGAAATTTTTTCCTCTGTTGATTTTGCCAAAGACGAAGGACAGCAACCGGCGGATTTGGCCTTTCGAGGTCGTCTCCGTTCTACTGACTGGAACCGTCGATTGTACTCGTATCTATTCGCTCCCGTGGGAGTGGTTTTTTGGATGTTAGGTCTTCCCATGAGTGAAACCACCACCGCTCTGGAGCTTGATCTTCGATTAACCCCCCTAAATGATCCCTCGAAGGTGTTATGGAATATGACAATGGAATTCGAAGGGAAGCAGCTTGATGGACCATATTATGGTCTTGAAAATGCTGTCGAAAGTTATCCTGAGGCTATGCAAGAGGCCTTAAAACCCGCAATTGCAGATTTGGTTGGCTTGGCCAACGAGGACCCAACCCGGCTAATGCCACGCTAAGTGATTGAATTTATTGCCATGTGAAGAATCGTGAAAAAATATGAAATATCTGGTTGATATTTGGTAAGCAGAAGATTATTTTAAGCTTCAGGAATTGAAAAAACGGCCGATAATGATTAGGAAACACTGACATCTTGCAAGGACGTTCGTTGTTGTCTCTCATGAATTCATGAGATCTTTTTCTTTCATTCAAGATTTCAGGCACTTTGTGCCATTTTTATATGGAAGAAATCGTCGTAATGGTGACGGTAGGTTCTGAAGGAGAGGCTATAAGCCTGTCAAGGATTTTAGTGAAGAACGGATTAGCCGCTTGCGTCAATATCATTCCAGGCGTGCGATCAATTTTTCGATGGGATGGGCAAATTGCTGAGGAACAGGAATTTTTGCTATTGGCAAAAACTGTGCGACAGGCCTATGACCAATTGGTCTCCATGGTGAAAGCCAATCATAGTTATCAGGTTCCTGAAATCATTGCTCTCCCTATTCAGCTTGGGAGCGAAGAGTATTTAGCCTGGATTCGAGATACAACCAAGAGTCGAGTCGGTATGACTGAAGAGTAAAGGAAAGTGTTTTTGGACTTAATGACTACATGTGCATGAATGAAAACCTTGATGCTCTTAATTTTATAATTTGGGTGAATTATGAAAGAGTCTGAAGATACGTTGACGGTCATAATCTTTCGTGGAGCCCGCTCAAATCCCTGGCGCCTAAAATTCCGAAAATCTCTTGTGAAGTATGCAATGATTGTGGGGTTAGTGTTGCTGCTCGTTCAGGGTGGGGTTATTACGCATTATGTTTACCAGTGGAGCCAACTGAGTGAATTAGGAGAAATAAAACAAGAATTAACGACTTCGCGTGCTCGAACCAGCAATTTTTCAACGGAAGTAGATGGAATGAAAAGGCGGATGTTGGTGTTAGAGACACTCAATCGGAAGCTCCAGACCATGTTTGGTCTTGAGGCGGATGAGATTCAGGGGTTGCCTACTGGTCTTCCTGGTCAGGGAGGAGAGGAATTGCCTTATGAGGAGATGCCATACGATGGGTTACAAGAAGAGGCGTCTCGGGAGTTAAAGCCTTCAATTGAAAAAACCGGGATGTCCCCTGAGGTCTCTGGTCCAAATTTGACCATGGACCGAAAAATAACCGAGATTAAGGCTGGGCTAGAGTGGCTAAATCAACAAACCGAATTGGAAAGCCAAATTCTGGAAGAGCTTTCTGCCGCAGCTCAGAAAAAAGCTGATCAATGGGCCTCCATCCCTTCCATCTGGCCAGTCAAGGGTGCCTTAACCTCAAAGTTTGGTCCACGTGTCTCCCCCTTTACAGGTAAAAAAGCCTTGCATGCAGGTATTGATATCGGTGCTCCTACTGGTACCGAAGTTCGTTCTCCTGCAGCGGGGAAAGTTGTCGTAGCGGCCTATGATGGTCGGATGGGGAAATTTATTCGCATCGACCACGGGTACGGCATTGAGACGACATACGGGCATTTGTCCAAAATCCATGTGAAGTATGGAGACAAGGTATATAGAGGTGATCTTGTCGGGCTTGTCGGGAGCACGGGGAAGTTTTCAACTGGACCCCATCTTCACTATCAAGTGGCTGTCAACGATAGAGTTGTAGATCCTGTTCATTACATTTTAGATTAGCCTGCCCTGTCAGGCCTGGGAGATTCCTTAGTCATCTGCCAGGCCTGTTCGTGATTTTTCTTGCTACACTTCCATTTTCACCTTCTTTCGAAAAGTCTGGGACAAAAGACCTAAGCTGTTTGATTCGAGACTGGGTCTTCTTTTATAGAGGGTGGGCCTTCTTTTGTGTTGAATTATCTGAAACAATTGCATAGATTATACTTAGAAGACGTTGAGGAATTTTTGTTTGTGAGGAATATTTAGGAAACGCTCAGGACATTCCCGAGAAATTGATTGGAGTTTTAAGTCTACCGGTTAAATTGACAATAATTTATTTCCTTTGTTAGTTTGTTGTTTTGCTGGGGAATTTTACCTACCAGGAAGTTGGTTCTTAAAAATCATGATGCTTACTTTTGCTTTTAACCAAGGAGGAGGCCCGATATGAGTCTCGATTACGTAAAATTTACGCCAGGTTTCGGAAAATTTATGCCAAAAGAATATAGGGATATGGTCGAGCATGGTCCATTTGGAAAAAAGACCTCGGTGTCGCAAGTGGGGACATTTAAAGAGATCTTAGAGGAACATCCTATGTGTGCCGGGTGTGCGATGACGCTGTTTATCCGGTTGGCTATCATTGCATTCCCAAACCCGGAAGATACGATTACCGTCGGGACGGCAGGATGCGGTCGACTAGCTATCTCTCAGGCAGCTATTCCTTTCGTCTATGGAAATTACGGCGATCAAAATGGGGTGGCCAGTGGGTTATCACGCGGACTTCGCTTGAGATTTGGAGATCGCCCAAAAGATGTTGTAGTAATGGCCGGTGATGGGGGAATGGCAGACATTGGCTTTGCTCAAACTTTGCATTCCTGGTTTCGAAAAGAAAAATTTACGACCATCATGTTGGATAACGAGGTATATGGGAATACCGGTGGTCAAGAAAGTGGAATGACCAACAAGGGCCAAGTTTTGAAGATGGCGCCTTTAGGGAAAAAATTTGAAAAGATGGATATGTTAGGAATGGCCAAGGTTGCAGGGTGTGCGTATGTGGCGACAGTGGTTCCCAACAACCCAAGAAGAGTAGAAAGTGTCATTAAAAAAGCGGTCTTGATTGCACGAGAAGTGGGCCCAACGTATATCCAGGCCTATACCTCATGTAATATTGAATATGCGATTCCAACAGATAAAGTGATGGAAGATGCCAAAGATGTCGAGAATGATCGTTATGCATTTTCTGAATATCTTACAGACGAAGCCAAACAGTATTTAGGGGAATTGTATGGGTACAAAGAATATCTCCCGAAGCCTGCAGCTGCAGTAACAAAAGGGTAGCTGTCTCCCAGACAGTTTGCGTGCTTGGTTTGGATGCTCTTAAAGGTATGAAAATGGAGGAGGTTGAAAATGGCTATTCGTTATAATATTCGTATGGCAGGCGTTGGTGGCCAGGGCGTGGTGACTGCATCTCATATTTTTAGCACGGCAGTCATTAATGCCGGAGGGGAGAGCACCATCGTTCCGTTTTATGGGTCCGAAAAGCGAATGGCTCCAGTAGAAAGTTATGTGCGCGTCTCGAATGAGCCGATTTATGAAATTGGTGAAATTACCTTTCCCCATATCCTCATGATCTTTCATCCACAGTGCATCACTCATGGAAAGAGTTACACGAATCCTTTTTATTATGGATTAAAAAAGGAGGGAGTCGTGCTTATCAATAGCAATACTCCTATGAACCTTGAGCCGGATCAAGCTGCAGAATTGAAAGACCTAGGTGCCAAAATATATTACCTCCCAGCCACCCAGATGTCGCTAGATGTGGCGGGAATCGATTTGGCCACCAATATGGCTATGGTAGGAGCCATTGGCGCAATTACGGGACTTTCGACTATAGAGGCCACCGGGGAGGCTGTGAAAGATCGATTTCTCGGAAAGGGTTTTGTCGTGTCAGGTGGAACGGCCGCATTGGATAGTGTGGTGGAAAGAAAGTTCAAGAAAAAGGCAGAATTGATTGAGAAAAACTTAGCGGTGGTAAAGGCTGGTTGGGATTACGCCGTCGATAATGGATGGACATTGGGAGCGTCCTCAATGGCCGACCAAACTACCAGTGCAGCAAATAAAGCAGCAAAGGCTTCGGTCTAAAAAAAAAAGAAAAAAAAAGGAAATTGAAAGGGGAGAGCGATGTATCTTGTTGCAAATATAGATATAGATATTTGTGCTGCAACCAGCTGTAAGTTATGCACACAATTCTGTCCTGAAGCCAATACAATTCAGTATGATACGGAGGCGGGAAAGGACAGGGGTTTAAAGTATGGGTCGGCTTATGTAGCCGTCGATCGTTGTAAGGGTTGCGCACAATGCGTATGGGTGTGTGACAATATGGCCAAGCATCATGCCATTAAAATGGAAATGATCGATCAAATTGGAGATGCGGCACTCACTGAAAATATTTCCTACTTGGAAAAAAATACCAAGGCGGTCCTTGCTAGTCCGTTAAGGGGATAATCCAACAAAGTCCTTTCATTCTTCAGTCATTTTATACTCATCAATCGGAGTCCAACGTGGAATTAACGAAAGAGCTAGAAGAAGCAATCGTGGCTCCAGGGCCACAGGGTTTCCATCCTCCATCGGCTGCGGAACTTGGCGTACTGACGCCTGACGAAGGATATGGTCTGAAGTTTGGCCATGTTGTTGCGGAAGAGCTGGCAATGGAAGCCATGGCGCGTACGATGTTGACTCGCAAAAATGCAACCATTTTCCCAGGTCCGTTGGTATTGTGGAACTGGAATGATCATGCGGCAGACAAGGCTAAGGCTGTATTAGAGCTAGCAGCACAATTACCCGATGTGCTCGTCATCCCAATGCCGGATTATCGCCCCAAGTACCCAAAGGTTGAACCGGAGGAAGTGATCAATCCGAATCATCCCAATCTGACAATATGGGGCAATAAGATTGAAGCCTGTATCTTTATCGGGGTCCATTGTCACTATGCTAACCTGACTCTCAAGATGATTCGAGCTGGGACCAATTGCTGGACATCTGCTATTTGTGCGGAACAAGGGCATGAGGATGCTATGTTCACGGTTCGAGATTCTGATGCTACAAAGATCCGAAGGGTTGCGGCAGTGTTTAAGCGGGTACGAGAAGAAATGGGGATAAAATTACCAGAAAATGGTAACAATGTTCGTTTTACTGGACTACAGTCCAAGGTCCATGGTGGAAAAACACACACCAATCCGCTGGATTTTAGTATTGAAAGCCCTGTTGATGGAAACGCGGCAGCATTTGGCCATAAAGCGGAACATATGCAAAGGGAAGCATGAGTATATTTGTGAATTTTCATTTAAGTAATAAGGGGGTCAAACCATGAGCGAAGCCCTTGAATCAGAAGTTAAAACCAATCCCCAAGGTGATCCAATTACGAGTGCACCCGCTACACCATCGGTTGATAGCGGAAAGGGAAGAAAGGACCCTCATGGAGATGCCAAGCGCCAACGGGTTGTCTCTCCAGAGTATATGTTTTTTGAGGCTCCTCGTGAACGGGAATTCATTACCGGGAGTGAATGTGCAAAAGAGGCGGTGAGGCGCTCAAATGTAGATATGTCCGTAGCCTATCCCATTACCCCACAAAGTGAAACCTTGCAATTAATCGGAGTCTTGTATGGGGAAGGGTATGTGAAGGAATTCTATCGAGGCGAAGAAGAATATGGCGTCATGTCGGCAATTGCTGGAGCTTCCCGCGCAGGTGTTCGAGCTTTTACGGCCACAGCTGGTCCTGGAACATTGCGAGGTCTTGAGCCCATTGTCTCGTGGGCCGGTCACCGTCTTCCTGCCGTTTGCATGTTTACCTGCAGGGTCGTCAATGCTCCATTGGCTATCCAACCGGATAATATTGAAATTGCCTACCTTTTGAACAGCGGAATGTTGGTCTTTCATGCGGAAAATCAACAGGATTTGTTCGACTTTATTATGAAGGGTTTTATCATCAGCGAAAAAAATGATGTGACCCTTCCAGTAGGTGTCTGTTGTGATGTTTTTTTTGTGACTCATGCTCGAGGGTATTGTTCGATGCAGGATCGTGGGCTCAAGCTCCCGCCTCGAGACCCTTACCGAGGGTCGGTCCCGGTTTTAGATGCGGAGAATCCGCCAGCTCGATTGTCTCGTGATGCTCCAGTTCAAAAATCTAACTTTATGGCCTACAACATTCACGCGGTGTGGCAGCAGGAAGTATGGGCTGGGGTGGAACGTTCACGCAAATATATTAATCAATATATGGATGGATTGTTAGAAGCTCAGGATGTGGAAGACGCAGATGTCCTCCTTATTGCTTCGGGGAGTGCGGCGGCGCAATCCCGCGAAGCGGTCCGCCAATGTAAAGAAAAAGGCATTAAGGCAGGATTAATCAAAATTCGTTCCTTGCGACCTTTTCCAACAAACGAACTAAGAGAGCTTTGTGGCAAAGCCAAGCTTATTGTTATTCCCGAGTTTAATTATGTCGGATGGTTGGCTAAAGATGTGGCTACGGCAATTTATGGGTTCTCCAACGCAAAAATTGTGGCCGGGCCACATGTCTATGGGGGAATGTCTATGCCAGTTGAGATGATTACTGATGAAGTGGAATGTGGGTTAACCGGTAAGAAGTCGAACACTGTTCCAGAGTCTCATATTATGGGAACCGTGGATCCAGCAGCGGTTGCTCATTTTATGAAGAGCATTTAGGATCAGTACAATAGCGAAGAGTAGGAAGACCAAAAGCCCGTCCCAAGAATGATTGGGGCGGGCTTTTCTTTGCCATCAGGAAAAGTTAAGGATGGATAAAGGGAAAGGCTGTCGGTTAGTACAAGCTCCTGATAGAGTAAAAGGTTTAGATGATCGTCTCTTCTCCCAGCCCAATTATCTTGATTACCAATGATGATGGAATAAGTGCTCCTGGAATCAAAGTCTTGGCTGAGGCTTTGAGCCCGTTAGGGGAAGTTTGGGTTGTGGCCCCAGAGAAAGCACAAAATGCCGTTGGGCGGTCGATGACATTGCATAAACCATTGAGGCTGCGTCCTCTGAAAAAACGATGGTATGCCGTTAATGGGACTCCAGCGGATTGCGTGACACTAGCCGTGTGTCATCTTCTACCGGCGTGCCTGCCAAAATTGGTGATATCAGGTATTAATAATGGATGGAATTTGGGTGATGACGTTACTAATTCCGGAACGGTTGCCGGTGCCATTGAAGGTATGCTTCATGGTATTCCTTCTATTGCCATTTCCCTGGAAGACTTACCAAAATGCCAATATGCCGTCGCAGGCCATTTTGCCTTTTTGGTTGCCAAACGGGTTTTAGAATGTGGGCTTCCTGAAGAAACCATATTGAACGTGAATGTTCCGAGTCGTCGATTGGAGAACATTGCCGGTATTCAAATAACTTGTTTGAGTCAGCGACGTTATCTCAATCCCGTAGTCGAAAAGACAGATCCTAGGGGTAATCGATATTTTTGGATTGCCGGACAACGAGAATCATGGGCTAGAGGGAAGCATTCTGATCATGACGCCGTTTCCAATCAAATGGTTTCAATTTCTCCACTTCATTTGGATCTGACCGATTATTCTGCGATGCAGGCGCTTAAGGGCTGGGAGAAGGCTCTGTTTCCCTCAAAACAATCCTTGCGAAAACCAATCAAGGTTTCTGGGAGAGGTAAGCGATCTTCAATATAACCCGAATGTCTATAAGGGACTAAGCACCAGCAATTTCTACTGAAAAAAATGGAATTGGGCAAACAATTATACGAGTGGATGTTGTCGTGGTCTGACTCTCCCTATGGAGTTCCTGCCTTATTTTGTCTCGCTTTCGCCGAATCTTCATTTTTCCCACTGCCTCCTGATGTGTTGGTCATTGCGCTTACTCTTGGCAATCCAAGCCTGGGCTGGTGGTACGCGACGGTTGCGACAATGGGGTCTGTGCTTGGAGGAGCCTTTGGATATGGAATCGGATGGTTTGGGGGGCGGCCTCTTCTGCTTAAATTTATGGGGCAAGCCAGAATGGATTTGGTGCATCAGTATTTTCAACGGTATGAAGCCTGGGCTATTCTCATCGCAGGGTTCACCCCCATTCCTTACAAAATTTTTACCATTGGGGCAGGAGCATTTTATGTGAACTTTCGAACATTTATGGTGGCCTCACTTATCAGTCGGGGCGGGCGGTTTTTTCTCGTTGCAGGTGCTATCCAATTCATGGGCCCATGGGTCAAAGAACTCATAGAGAAGTATTTCAACTTATTTTCCATCATCTTTGTGGTGATGTTGGTTCTTGGATTTTGGCTGGTCCAACATCATGGAAAAAAAATCACACATTCCACACCCACTCGAGAACAGTAAGTCATGCCTCTCACCCTGTATAACTCCCGAACAAAAAAGAAAGAACTGTTTCTTCCGCTGACGCCGAATCAGGTTAAGATGTATGTTTGCGGAGTCACGGTATACGATGATTGTCATCTTGGACATGCCAGGAGTGCGTTAGTTTTCGATACCATCAGGAGGTATTTGGAATGCAGCGGTTACCAGGTCACCTATGTCAGAAATTTTACCGATGTGGACGATAAAATTCTCCAACGAGCTCACAAAGAAGGTATTCCCTGGACTCAGGTGACGGAAAAATATATCGAAGCCTTTTATCGCGACATGGGGCGATTGGGAATTATTCCCCCTACAATTGAGCCTCGGGCGACTCACCATATCCAGGATATCGTGGACATGATTGCCGGATTAGTTGAGAAGCACGTTGCCTATGAGGTGGAAGGTGACGTGTATTTTGAAGTCAGAAAGTTCAGTCAGTATGGCCAATTATCCGGTAGGAATCTGGAAGAATTATTGGCCGGTGCTCGCGTTGAAGTCGACCATCGGAAAAAAGATCCCATGGATTTTGCTCTCTGGAAATCAGCAAAGCCGGATGAGCCAGGGTGGGAGAGCCCTTGGGGTAAAGGTCGACCGGGTTGGCATATCGAATGTTCGGCCATGTCGATCAAGCACTTGGGTCCAACATTCGATATCCATGGGGGAGGGAAGGATCTCATTTTCCCGCATCACGAAAATGAAGTGGCTCAGTCTTGTGCCTATACGGGTAAGGAATTCGCGCGGTATTGGATTCACAACGGGTTTGTGACAATTGATCAAGAGAAAATGTCCAAGTCATTGGGAAATTTTTTTACGATTCGAGAGATCTTTGAGAAGTCACCATATTCAGAAATCGTAACCGGGGAATGTCTTCGCTATTACCTCCTCTCCACGCATTACCGGAGCGATATCAATTTTTCGAATCAGTCGATTGCCGAGGCTAAAGCCGCATTGGATAGTGTGTATGGATTGATACAGCGATTGGAGGAACATAAGGCCTTTATGCTGGCTAGCCCTATATTTTTAAAAATTCAGCAGGAAGATGCCTTAAAGGACCAACATCCGCAGGAAGAAGCCAAAAAAGACCAGTGTCTGCCTCCCCTTCTCGATTCCCTAGCTCAAAAATTTGAGCAGGCCATGGATGATGATTTTAACACGCCAAAAGTGCTCGCAGCTTTTCACGAATTTCGTGGAGAGATAAATAAATTATTGGTGAAGAGGTTATCTGATCTGGACAAACAAAAAGCCAAAGAATGTCTAAGAAAATATGGACATCCGCTTGGGCTTTTCCAACTCTCAACAGAAGATTGGAATAATATTTCCACTCAGTCAACCATCCCGGTTGAATTCTTAAAAGGGGTGTCTAGTGAGTCGCAAAGTATTGAGGGATGGATTGAGGAACAAATCCAAAAACGGAAAGAAGCTCGTGAAAAGAAGGATTTTGGAACTGCCGACCAAATCCGACAGGAGCTTGCTGCGAAAGACATCATCCTGGAAGACCGACCCGATGGCACCACACGATGGAAGCGATGAATCCCCGGCAACGGTGTACGGGTTTCATGCGGTTTTAGAATCTCTCCACTCGCAGTCTCGGCCCGTCCAACGAATTTGGACTCTTCGGGCTGATGGTCGATTTCTTCCCATTGTGAAATTGGCACGGGAACGCGGTATTTCCCTGGCTGTCGAATCAAGAGAGCGGTTAGATCGCTTAGCTGGCGATCGACATCATCAGGGCGTGGTGGCTCAGGTTTCCGCCAAGGAGTATCTTGAGGGAGAGGAGTTGCTGGACCTACTTTCTCTTAACCCGATCCCTGCTTTATTAGTGGTGTTAGACCAAATCCAGGATCCACATAATCTAGGCGCGATTGTCCGTTCGGTAGAGGCGGCCGGTGGAGATGGGATTGTCATCCCCAAGCACCGTGCCGTGGGTCTGACGGGTGGAGTGGCCAAAGCATCGGCTGGAGCTTTAGAGCATGTCTCCATTGCCCGTGTAGCCAATACGGGAAAGTTTCTTGAAACATGTCAGAAGCGGGGCATCAGGACTGTAGCATTAGTCCCGGAAGGAGTTGAATCCTATTCAGAGGTAGCCTTCACAGAACCTGTTGCGCTGGTGTTTGGAAGTGAAGGAGAAGGGATCCGGCCGATTGTCCTAAAAAAATGCGATCAACAAGTGAAGATTCCGATGTTTGGAAGGATGAACTCGCTGAATTTATCAGTTGCCGTAGCAGTGACACTTTTTGAAGCAGTTCGGCAACGGACTCAGAAACCATAAGAGCCATGCGGAAATTATTTTATCTGAATCAGGCCTTCCTGAATTGCGGCATTGAGCAGTTGGGCGGCATTAGAAACCCGAACCTTCTTCATCATATTGGCCCGGTGGGCTTCGACCGTTTTGACGCTAATTTTTAATTGCTGTGCAATCTCTTTATTCTTTAACCCTGACCAGATGAGCTGCAGGATTTCTTGCTCGCGTTGAGTCAGGGCCTCTGGGCGTTTTCGCTTAATAGGTGGCATGTCCAATTTATCTGGCTTTAGTTGGTTGGTCATGGGTACCTCAGGCATTTTATCTAGGCGAATTATCTAAGGGAGAATATCAGGTCATTTTAGGATTGTAAACCGAAAGAATACGTAAACTCACCCTAGTCGAATTAACTACGTAATATGTGACATTTATGTCTCACTGGATTGTTTGGCCGAGCGTCTTTATTCTGGGAACGATCATTGGAAGTTTCTTGACGGTATGTGTGCACAGAGTGCCAAAGGGACAATCTGTGGTGGCTCCTCGGTCGGCATGTCCTCATTGCGGAAGGCAGATATGCTGGTATGACAACGTTCCTCTTTTGAGTTTTATCTGGCTGCTGGGGAGGTGTCGAGCTTGCCATGCGGGTATTCCGCGAAGATATCCCATTATTGAATTAGCAAATGGCTTAGGCTATCTCCTGGTGGTCTGGCGGTTTGGGCTCACGTGGCCCACGATCGTGTATGCGGGGTTGGTGTCGGTGTTCCTCGTGGTGGCTTGGATTGATTGGGACCACAAAATCATTCCGGATGTGATTACATTACCTGGAATTGTGGTTGGCTTTTTGTGCGCATCCTTCCTGCTACCGACAGGCTGGGTCAATTCGCTTATCGGTCTGTTGGTGGGAGGCGGGTTTTTACTAGCTCTCGCCTGGGTCAGTCCCTTCTTGTTCGGGAAAGAAGGCATTGGCGGCGGCGATATTAAATTTTTGGCCATGGTGGGAGCCTTTTTAGGATGGCAGCAGGCCATACTTACCCTGATGGTGGGATCAGTGGTGGGAGCGGTTGTCGGGATAGCGTTACTTGCCACGAAGGTCCTTGAAAAAGGCCAATACATTCCTTTCGGACCTTATTTGGCGCTTGGGGGCCTGATCGCGGTGGTATGGGGAACGGAATTATGGCACTGGTATTTTCATGGCTTGTTATAAGTACCCAACGAATTCTGCAAGGCAGGTACGACCACATGGAGTCGGTTCAAGACGTCCCTGTAGGAGGGATAAGACGGTTGAAGAGATCTCTTTTGTGTGCCAGAGGGTTTACTCTCACTGAATTAATCATCGTGCTTGGCATTATCGGGGTAGTCTTGATGTTAGCCCAGACCTGGTTGGTATCCCAGTTACCTCATTGGCGATTGAATGGAGCAGCCAGACAGGTGACCTCTGACCTTTTGGGGGCAAAAATGAAGGCCGTGATTGAGCGGAATAGGCAACGAGTCTTCTTTCAGGATAATCATCGGTATGTGTTATTGGATGATGATAATAATAATGGAAAGTCCGACCCTGGCGAACATCTTGTAGCTCGCGATATTCAGGAGAGCTATCGAGATGTCATGATGACGGCATCCAACAATCCCTCCTTCCTGCCAAGAGGAACGGCGTCCAGCTTAGCTTCTATTACCTTGTCCAATTCAGCCGGAAAACGGATCATTACGGTTAGCATAACCGGACGGGTAAAAGTGAAGTCTTAATGAATATCATGATTCATGAGGGATATCGTCTGACGAGTTGCCTGCGAAATAACCGAGGGTTCTCTTTGTTAGAAGTGCTAATGGCCCTGGTGGTGGTTTTCCTGGCGCTCCTTGGATTTGCAGGCTATTCCGTTGTTGCTCATACCGGCATGACCGCGAGTGAAAAAATGACTAGAGCCGTCACTCTCGCCCAGGAAAAATTGGAAGACGTGCGCCGGGATGGGGTGCCCAATTCGTTAACCGGTGCATGGACTAACACGGAACCCTATGGCTTCATTGCCGGTGCGAGTCATCATCAACGAACGCTTACTATTCAACCGCATTTTCCAATATCCGGGTTACACACCGTTACGGTCGAAGTGCGGTGGGATCAGGATGCGCATACCACCACCCTTACCACTTATCTCACAAAATAAAAGTGAATACGCGGATGCCACATGGTTCGATAGGGTCCCCTCAGGGGTATACACTCGTTGAGGTCGTGGTGGCCCTGGGCCTGAGTCTCCTGACAGTGAGTGTGGTCTATGCCCTGTATATTCAAGAACTCAAAGCTCAGGGTGTGCGAGAGCATATCTTGGACATGCAGCAACAGGCTCGTGTGGTGGTGGATTTGGTGACCCGGGAAATCCTGATGGCCGGTTATGATCCTCGCGGAGTGAATCGTGATGCCGATCTTACTAATGACTTTGAGGGGATTACGTATGATCCACAAAAACTCTCTATCAAGGCGGATATGAATGGTAATGGCATCACCAGCGATGCTAATGAATCGATTGTCTTTGTCTATGATGCCACGACTCACATGCTTCGGCGTAATACCGGTGGAGGAAATCAACCATTTGGTGAGGACATTGAAGCGTTTGTCATAGACTATCTTGATCAGGGTGGGAACCCGACCACAGTTTCCAAAGCTATTCGACAAGTGAGAATTTCGGTGACAGCCCGAACGTCACAGCCTGATCCACAGTATGCCAAAAACGGTGGATATCGAACGGTGACTCTCCATTCCCGAATCACGATGAGAAATGGCCAATCATGATCGGATTCAATAGCCAGGAAGGAATAAGGCCTTATCACAATTCCATGGGGGGAGCGCTCATTGCAGCCTTGTTATTGGTCGCTATTTCCACAATTATGGGTGCGACGATTCTGTTTGCCACGTCCACCGATCTGCAAATCAGTGGAAATTTCCGAAGGGCGATGGCTACGTTCTATGCCGCAGAGGCGGGCATCGCAGAAACTGCTGTTCGTTTAGGTGGATCTCCCTTGTCAAATCCAGGGTATCTCGGCGATCCTTCTCCCGTCCTGCAAGCAAATTGGTCTGCCTATGTGTTGTCCTCCCCTGAGTGGAAGCCACAGTATGATCCTGAATATTCAGGGGTTTTCACCAACTATTTTCCTTTGAGTGGAAATCTCACCAATACGGCAGTTCTTCCAAATAGTGTACAAACTGCTCTCCCTTACTGGACTAAAATTCGTCATAAAACCGAGTATGATGCGGAACGGGCGGGGCACAGTTCTCTAACCCCTCACTATCAAGATGGGGATGGAATAATCGCGATCCATTCACTAAATAACCGAGGCAGTCTGGTCTTCTTTGGTTTTGCATCAGAAAATGGACTCATCCCCACGTCCTTTACATCAGCAAATCCAACACCATATTCCCCAGTCGAAATCATCATCAGCCAGGGTCAGGTAGAAGGTGCCACGTCCCTGATTCAAGTGGAGGTTGCGCACCCGTCTGGGCCCCCATTGTTGGCACCCGTATATGCGAATAGTCAGGTCGTATTCGCTGGCGGAACTGTAGCCGTAGAAGGATTTGATAATTGTGGGCTCCTGGCAGGAGGCCGGCCCCCAGTGAAGTTGGGGCCTGCAGGTGCGTTGACAGGAACCGCCACTTTCACAGGAAATCCTCCGACGCCACAAGTGGGCACCGAATTCCTGGATTTAGTCAAGGCTTTAGATAGCCTCAAGGGAGGCGCCCAGGTCATTTCAGGAGATCTTGTCGATGTGAATTTTGGGGCGCCTGGGAACCCTACCCTGTTGTATGCCGAATCGCTTGCAGGGGGATTTTCGCGCCGACTTGCCGCTCAGAATCTCAATGGATATGGCATACTTTTGGTAACGGGAAATCTAAACATTTCCGCGCCCTTTCATTGGGAAGGGCTTATCATTGTCGCTGGGCAAGTGACGTTTGATGGTGGAATTGGGAGTTCAGTCATTCAGGGTGCCCTCTTGGCGGACCAGGTGCAGATACTGAATGGCGAGGTGAAGATGACTCTGGATACCTGTCCGATCGCCGCGTCCCTTCGAGTGCTTCCGGTTGCGACCCTCAGTTGGCAACAACTTCTCTAGAGTCTCTCTAAGACTTTTCTATTTCTCGACTGATAAATCTCAAAAATTCGCTTGCAAGGTTTCCTCTCAATAATTTCTCTAACTTCCATTTTCTAGTTGAGTTTACTTTTTCGGGTAAAATGTTTTCGTAAACTTCCCCTTTTTCCGCATCTTTCCTGAGACTTTTGATTCGTGGCGACATGGGTCCTTTGATTGATTGCAGAAGGGTGACACCATTCTTACAATGGATTTCTTGTCACGGCATGGGGATTGGTTTACAAATTTCAACTTAACCGCTTGTAGAATTCCCCAATGGCGTGTTTGAGGCGAGTTCTTTTCAGGAAAAATGTGTTCTTAGTTAACCTTTAACGGGGTAAATGCCATGAGTGTACAACCAGACATTATTTACACGAAAGTTGATGAAGCGCCTGAGCTGGCCAGCGGATCGTTTCTTCCAATCATTCAGTCATTTGCTAAAGCGGCAGGTGTGACCGTTGGCACCAAAGATATCTCCCTCGCGGGAAGAATTCTTGCGCAATTTCCTGACAAGCTCAAGCTTGAGCAACGTCAGCCGGATGATCTGGCTCTATTAGGTGAACTGGTAGAGAAGCCAGATGCCAATGTCATTAAATTACCAAACATCAGTGCATCGCTCCCACAAATTAAGGGTGCCATTGCTGAATTACAATCTCAGGGCTATGCGATCCCTGACTATCCTGAAGATCCTAAAAACGAAGAAGAAAAGGACATCAAAGCCAAATATGACAAAGTGAAAGGAAGCGCGGTCAATCCGGTGCTGCGGCAAGGGAATTCAGATCGCCGGGCTTCAGCCTCGGTCAAGCAATATGCCAAAAAGAACCCGCATAAAATGGGTAAATGGGCAAAAGATTCCAAAACGCACGTGGCGCACATGACGGCCGGAGATTTCTTCGGCAATGAAAAGTCCGTAACCATCAACGAGAAAGCTGCTGGAAAGGGAAAAATTGAATTTGTGGCGGACGATGGTAGCGTGACCGTCGTGAAAGATAAATTAACCCTCAACAAGGGTGATGTACTGGATGCAAGCAAGATGAGTTGCCAGGCATTGCGTCAGTTCTTTAAAGAGCAAGTGGCAGATGCCAAACAGAAGGGCATTTTGTGGTCGTTACACCTGAAGGCCACCATGATGAAAGTTTCGGATCCCATCATGTTTGGTCATGCTGTGAAAGCATTCTTCGAAGATGTCTTTGAAAAACACGAAAAAACGTTTGCCGAATTGGGTGCCAACCCGAATAACGGATTAGGTGACATCGTGGCCAAAATTAAAAATTTACCGGAGGCCAAAAAGAAGGAAATCGAGGCAGATATCCAGGACTGCCTTAAAAATGGACCGGCACTGGCGATGGTGGATTCCGACAAGGGCATTACCAACCTTCATGTGCCGAGTGACATCATAATTGATGCATCCATGGCGGCTGCACTGCGAACCTCGGGGAAAATGTGGGGACCTGATGGCAAAGAACATGACATGAAAGCCATCATTCCTGACCGGAGTTATGCCGGTATCTATCAGTCAGTGGTCGATTTTTGTCGCGAAAATGGCGAATTTAATCCGTCTACCATGGGCAGCGTACCCAATGTGGGGTTAATGGCACAAAAAGCCGAAGAATATGGATCACATGACAAGACATTTGAGTCCACTGGGAAAGGCGTAGTCAGGGTGCTGGATGGAGCAGGGAATGTCTTGCTGCAACACGATGTCGAAAAAGGCGATATCTGGCGCAGTTGTTATACAACGGATGTTGCCATTAAGGATTGGGTCAAGTTGGCTGTGAACCGGGCCAGGGCTTCTTCGACGCCGGTGGTATTCTGGCTCAATAACAATCGGGCTCATGACGCCCAAGTCATTGAAAAAGTCAATCTCTACCTTAAGGATCACGATACCAAAGGGCTGGACATCCAAATTATGGCACCGGTGGATGCCATGAAGTTCTCACTCAAACGTGCGAAGGACGGCCTCGATACCATTTCGGCCACTGGGAATGTGCTTCGGGATTATCTCACTGACTTATTCCCGATTTTGGAGTTGGGTACGAGCGCTAAAATGCTGTCCATCGTTCCACTCATCAATGGCGGAGGACTGTTTGAAACCGGAGCCGGAGGGTCGGCCCCGAAGCATGTACAGCAGTTTGTCAAAGAAGGACATTTACGCTGGGATTCCCTCGGAGAGTTTCTCGCGTTAGCCGAGTCATTTGCCCATTTGAGTCAAATCAAAAACAATAAAAAAGCAAAAATCCTGGCGGACACTTTAGACAAGGCCACCGGAAAGCTCATGGACAACCGGAAGGCCCCAGGGCGTGAATTGGGGCAATTGGACAATGCGGGAAGCCATGTGTACGAGGCCATGTACTGGGCGCAAGAACTAGCCGCCCAGAATGATGATCAGGACTTGAAAAAGCAATTTGCCCCGATTGCAAAAGAGTTGGAGTCCAAAGTCGATACAATTCTTGAAGAGATTAAAGCGGCAAAGGGACGGGCTCAGGATATTGGCGGGTATTATCGTCCGGATCCAACCAAGGTGATGGCCGCCATGCGTCCCAGCGCGACTTTCAATGCCATCTTAAGTCACTTAGCCTAGGTTCTCAACGTAGGCTGGTCTTCCGGTATTATTCTTATACTGGGGATGTGTGCAACGAGCCGGGTTCCAGTCGGAACCCGGCTCGCCTTTCTTTGGGGGAGATAATTCGTGTGAGTCATGTGAAAGTTGTGACCCTTCCCAAAATCGGGGATGTTCCCATTGTCTGTAAGACCAAGCGAGACATCTCTAGTGAAACCCCATTAGATGCACGGGATGACGAATCCCTCGGATGGGGGTACTGGGATCGAATTTGGCCTTCTGAGGTGGCCTTATCCGAATGTCTCATTCATCAGTTTTTCCCAACGAAACTGCAAGGCGTCAAGGTTCTGGAAATTGGCTGCGGAACAGGGTTGGCCGGAGTGGTTGCTGCCCGGCTCGGGGCATATATCATGTTTTCAGATATGGTGCCTATTACGCTTGAAGCAACAAAGGAGTCCTGTCGTCTGAATCAAATCAGCAATTCTGACACATGCCTGTTGAATTGGTCGGAAACGATTGAACCAAAAGAACTCTATGATTTGGTTTTAGGCAGTGAAGTTTTTTATGACGAGGGGATTTTAGCGAATATTTCGCACGTTTTAGAACAGGTGGTGGCTCCAGGGGGAAAAGGCCTTTTTTGTGATCCAAATAGACTGGGGCTGGATACCATCGAACGTGGGTTCAAAGAGAAGTTTATCGTGGCAATAGAAGAAATCCCGCTCAACTGGCCTCCCCGAAAAGATGCCGGAGTAGAAAAGAAGGGGTTTCTTTACCAATTAAGTCGCCGGAGTCAGGAGGCATTCTGACAAGATCATTTTCCACGTGCTGAAGGGGCTATGAATGAGGACGAGGCTCTTAAGCACAAGGTTGCCCAGAAGTTCAAAAATTTAGTGAGTAAAGTTAATGGCTTTTTGAAGCAACAAAATGAATGGCTAGGGCATGGCAGGGGTTTTTCTCATAGCAGGAGAGAGCGTAGGCTATTGCGGGGTTGGTTTAAGGAAGCCTGTGGCTAAGGGCAGGGATGTGGTCTTCTCATCTCAACTAACTAATTTTAAAAAGGTTTTCTCTTTAAGGGTGTGGTGGTGTTCTTATGGGCATTCCACGTGGTGGCACTGGGACTTTTGAAAGGGGTTCATGGGTCTTTTGATTGATTGCAGCGGGATGAGGGCATTCGTACAATGCACCGTTCCGCGCGGCAGGCGGGTTGTGCTACGTTTGTCCTTAACCATTATGATGAGTCCCTGAAGGAAGGGTTGGATTATGGCAAAAGTTCTTGAAGGCCCGGGAATGGGCTTATTGCGAAAATGGGGGATTTCAACTCCCAACTATGCTGTCGTGACCTCGAGTGAGGAATTTGACCAATTATCTCAGGTCAATGATTGGCTCCAAAAAAATAAACTGGTAGTCAAGGCGCATGAAGCACTTGGCTCCCGTTTTAAATTGGGGTTAGTCAAAGTGGGCTTGGATTTAGCTGCGGCAAAAGTGGCTGTGCGGGAGATGCTTGGTAAAAAACTGGAAACCCTGACGATTAAGCAGGTGATTGTTTCCGAGGCGGTTGATCACAAAGAAGAATATTATGCTGCGGCCAAATCGACGCGCGATGGAGTGGACCTCTTGGTGGCAACCTGTGGTGGCATCGAAGTGGAATCTAATTGGGATAAGGTCAAGCATGTATCCATCGAAACCGGTGAGACCCTGTCGGATTCAGCGCTTTCCTCCCTGGTAAAGGATGCGGGGTTTTCCGGCGATACGGCCCATAAAATGGCGGAATTTTTGAAGAAATTATATGCCTGTTTTGATAATGAAGATGCTCAATACGTAGAAGTTAATCCAGTTGTGCTCAGTGGCCAGGGAGAACTTGTGGCTCTGGACGCGGTGACCCTTCTGGACGGTGATGCCAAGTTCCGCCATAAGGACTGGACCTTTCCGTTTGCGGCTGAATTTGGGCGTGCCTATACCAAAAATGAAGAGGAAGTCATGGCGGTTGATGCCAAAGTGAAAGGCTCAGTTAAGCTCATTGAGATTCCCGGCGGCAATATTGCGATGTTACCTGCCGGTGGTGGAGCCAGCGTTTATTATTCAGATGCGGTGGTGGCCCGTGGTGGCAAACTTGCGAATTACGCAGAATATTCAGGCGATCCACCGGACTGGGCAGTGGAAGTTCTGACGGAAAAAGTCTGCTCGTTGCCTGGCATCAAACATATTATTGTGGGTGGAGCGATTGCGAATTTTACTGATGTCAAAAAGACCTTTGGTGGCATTATCAACGCGTTTCGAAAGGCTAAAGCAGAAGGCAAGCTTGAGGGTGTCAAGATTTGGGTGCGCCGGGGTGGTCCAAACGAATTGCAGGGATTAGCGGCCATGCGTGCGCTCCAGGATGAGGGTTTTGATATTCAGGTATTTGACCGCAAAACGCCGTTAACGGACATTGTCGATATGGCCATGGCCGCAAAATAACCTATTAGACCTTGAGGATGTAGGAGACCGTTTCGATGAGTATTCTTGCAACGAAAGACACGCATGTCGTCATTCAAGGGGGGGTGGCCGGGGTGAATGCCGCTCGTCGTATGGCTGAGTTCCGGTACATGATTAAGCAACCATTAAATGTCTCTGCGTTCGTATATCCCCCCGATGCGGGGAAGACCAACGAGATCATTTGTGGAACCGAGTTAATAATGATCCCCATCTATAAAACCGTCGCCGAAGCGACGGCCAACCACCCGGAGATTAACACGAGTCTGGTCTATATCGGAGCAGATCGGGCCTATGCCGGCACCATGGAAGCCTTGAATGACCCGCATATTAAAACGGTCTCCATGATTACCGAAGGAGTGCCGGAAAAAGATGCCAAACTTTTGGGGAAGCATGCCCGTAAGCTTGGGAAGACCTTTAATGGCCCTTCCTCAATTGGAGTAGTGTCGGCAGGAGAATGTCGCCTCGGAGTGATCGGGGGGGCGTTTGATAACTTGGTGGCGTGCAAACTGTATCGTCCTGGTTCCTTCGGCGTGGTTACCAAGTCCGGGGGATTGTCGAACGAGATTATTTGGATTTGTTCTCAATTTGCAGACGGCATCACGACGGCGATAGGTATCGGCGGTGATGCGTACCCTGGAAC
>JBATLR010000035.1:0-3158 GCA_049289415.1 Nitrospirales bacterium | reverse complement strand
CATCGGTGAGTTGGGCACTCTACCGTCTCCTCCCAGAATGTGGCGTGTCAGCTCGCTCGATCAGCATTCTGGTTCCCATGCCATCCCTGATCGGGTTGTGTTTCAGCCAGCCGAAGTCATTGTGATTACAGCCTTTTAAGTGTGGCCTTGAGATTGCAACTGAATAGAAGTGGCCGTAAAATGCTCCTTGCTTATTCACAGGGTTTTATTATGGGATTTTTTGGAAAGGACGAGAAGTATGTCAGAGCGGACGTTAGCGATTATTAAGCCTGATGCGGTGGCCAAGCATGCGATTGGTGATATTATTCGCCGCTATGAAGAGGCCGAGTTGTTTCCGGTTGCTATGAAAATGATGCGGTTATCCAAAGGGGTGGCGGAAGGGTTTTACGCTGTGCATCGAGAACGCCCCTTCTTTAATGACTTGACGACCTATATGAGTTCGGGGCCGGTGGTGGTCGTGGTCCTGGAAGGGAAGGACGCGGTCAAAACGCACCGTGATCTGATGGGAGCGACCGATCCTAAAAAAGCCGATCCGGGTACCATTCGGGCTGCGCATGGGGCTTCTATTGAGGCCAATGCGGTGCATGGGTCCGATTCCACGGAGAATGCTCAAATTGAGATTCGGTACTTTTTTGCAGAATCCAATCTGGGCTAGTGGGAGACCATACTGAGCCTGTATTTCTATAATCCACTGACTCCGTTACGCTGCCCGCCGAAAACGGCGGGCATGTTTCTCCTCATAGACCTAATGTATGGGTTGAGGTTTCATTTCCCTCTACGCACTTATTGCCGTATGACAACATGGTTGAAAATGTGTAGTTTGCTGTTGTGTCTGGGGCTCTTGGCCGGATGCGGGCGGACACGTCCTCCCCAGGGGCCACCGGTGAGTGGTGCCATTCCTCCCCCTGCCGTCGAATCCGTGCCGGAGGATCGCGAGGAAGGAATCGTGTCATCCCCACCTGAAGTTCCTCCGGATATTCAACAGATTCATGCGCAACTCTTTCAACGGTCCAAGGAACATTTTGAGGAAAAAGCCTATCCGCAGGCCATCAGCGGACTGACGCGCTTGCTGGCGCTTCTTCCTGGAGAGCCCATTGAAGTCCAAAGCCGATGGTTGCTGGCTCAGGCCTATCGTCAGGTTGGGGAATGGGAAGCCGCCAGGGATCAGTACCGCATACTCTCTGTTGCGGGGAGCGCCAATCCTTATCAAGCCGGCGCTCAATTGCAGTTCGATGAACTTCAACGGTTACTTGAACAATTCACGATGCCTCCTCTCGACACTCAGGCCATCCGGTTAACCCTTGAACAATTGCCGGCTAGCGGAGGGTTTGACGAGGGCATTAAAAAGATGAAGGCCGATGGAATCACCACCCTGTTGATTGATTTGGGTTGTGAGGGAGCCGGATTCCACACCGATCAACAGCGGACCTCGAGGGCGCCTCGCCATCTGCTTGATCTCCAGACGCTCCTGCGCTCATATGTGGAACGGAGTCATCAGTTGCATCTGTTAGTGTACGTGGGCGTGAATCTGCGTTGTATCGGGAATTGGCACGATTCCCCTTTGCCGGAATGGCGGGATGGCACGTATAATACGATCACCCACCAGGTTCAGGATTCCCGGTTTTTTGATATTTTTCACCCGAAGTATCAACAGTTTCTCGATCAATTTCTCACGCATCTTTCCGAGGAAAGCGTGGACGGTCTTGTGTTTCTCGACGATTATCCCATGGGGGTGTATGACGGGGTGTCGCGGTCGGGATTGACCCGTTTTCAAACCGCCTTCGGTGTGAGTTTTGATCCCGTACGTACCTTTCAGTCTGGGTTTGAACCCCTCAGGGCATCGAAATTGTCGAGTCGATCAACCCAGCCTTCAGGCGCTCCTATGGAAGATTCCGTGTTTTGGCGCTGGGCGGGGTGGAAGGCTCGTGAACGATTGACTGTTGTTGAGCAGTTGATTGGCCAGCTTCGTAAACGCCACCTGACGGTTCAATGTGGTCTGGAGCTCCACCCCCATGGATTGACCGATCCGGTTCGGGCTTTGGTGGACTATGCCCAGGATGCGATGGAAGCCATCCGGCGCCCGTTTTCATTTTTCTTTGTGAGGCCGGAAATCGACCGTCACTCCTCGTCCGATCAAGTGTCGGCGATTGAGAAGCTCCGGCGCATTTCGACGAAGGCCGTATTAACCCGCTTGCTTCCCGTACTTGACGATCCGCGGCGGGTATGGGTGAGTATGCCGGCAGAGAGAGGAAAACGCATTGTGCCGGGAACAGCCGGGAGCAGTACCTCACTGCTCGGTGAATTTCCTTCGGGAATTGGTGTCGTGCACGATCTTCGCGCATTTTCTTGAGTGCTCCGGTAGCGTCCCTGTCACATTGAGTTGGGAACACTCACTTCATGAGGCGCATGGGAGACATCAGACAAATATGAATGCCATCATCGTTTTGAACAAAAGGGGGTAGGAATGGAGCCACAGGATTTACGATTTCACAAGGAACACGAATGGATTCGCGTTGAAGGGAAAAAGGCGACCTTAGGCATTAGTCATTTTGCTCAGGATGCCCTGGGGGATGTGGTCTTTGTGGATGTTCCTAAAGTAGGAACCTCGCTGCAAGCCGAAGATCAATTGGGAGAAGTGGAGTCGACCAAAGCCACTTCGACGATTTACACGCCGGTTACCGGAAAAATTCTTCAAGTGAATACAGAACTTCAGGACCATCCCGAACTACTCAATCAGGATCCCTATGGCAAAGGGTGGATCGCGGTGCTGGAATTAGCTGATCCAGGTGAGGTGGATGGGTTAATGACGCCGGAGCAATACACCGCATTTTTAGCCTCACAGGAATCATGACCACGTCTCCCCGCATCGTGATTATCGGATCAGGCCCTGGTGGGTATGTGGCCGCTATTCGCGCCGCCCAATTAGGGGCCATGGTGACGATCCTGGAGGAACAGGTGCTTGGGGGGGTGTGCCTGAATTGGGGCTGTATTCCCAGTAAAACCCTGTTGGGCTTTATTGATCTTGGCGAACGGGTTCGGCATGCCCAGCCGTTTGGCCTCAATATTGAGGGGCCTGTGAGCTATGACCTTACGCGCATGGTCGCACGGAAGGAGGAAGTGGTTCGTGGGCTCGTAAAGGGAATCGGCACCTTGTTGAA
>JBATLR010000034.1:0-3066 GCA_049289415.1 Nitrospirales bacterium | reverse complement strand
GATTGGTGTTTCCTTACGTTCTCTTCAAGTTCGGTACCATTATGAAAATTTCTTTTATATTGGGCTTCTGACGTCAGGCATCATTTTCCGATCCCCAAACCGATGACCCATTTGGCCACAAAAAATTTTGCACGGACGTGGCAAATATCTACAATTCTTTTCATGGAATATGGAATATATAAAATGCGTGAAAAGGATCAGCCCAACATAAAGCGGCGGGTGAGTCTTCCTCCAACAGTCGTCTGGCCGTTCATCTAGGGACATGCACATCAAGGGGTGGAAATCGTTGGCATGCTTTAAGCACCACGGCAGAAGGGAGTAAATCACGGTGCATTGAGCGGGTCGGTTGTGAGTTTCCCCGACTGGTCAAAAGATGGGAGGTGCTTCACATGCTTGATGACAACACCAAGGCGATGGTTCTGGAAGCGCTGATGGATGAATACAAAGCGCGGGCGTCCTATCGCCTCGTGCTCAACACATTCGGTGAAATACGGCCGTTCAGCAATATCGTAAACGCGGAGGAAACCCATGCGCGAGCGCTCGAACTTCTGTGCGGGCACTTTGGAATTCCGTTGCCCAAAGATGACTGGGAAGGGAAACTTGCGCCTCCTTCGTCTGTGCTCGAAGCCTGTCGGGCCGGCATTCAAGCGGAACACGACAATATCGCAATGTATGACCGCTTTCTGAGACAAACGAAAGTGCCCGAGGTTCTCACGCTATTCCAACGCCTGCAGGCCGCCTCGCGCCAGCACCATCTTCCAGCATTTGAACGCTGTGCCGCTCGAGGCGGTCAGACCGGAAGAAGAGCTATGTCGCTTGGGCGATTACGTGCTGGTCGGCCCGGTCGACATGGCAGGCAGGACGATGACAAACCGGGTCCCCATCATTTGTAGATGTGGCAATTTTCCCATTAAGGGATGGATGAACCATTTGTGATTGGCCGAATCCTCACCAGTCTGCCATTTTGACCCAACGGCGAAGGAACGATGCTGTCGTTGGAGACGTCAAGACCTTGCGAGATGCTTCGCTTTACTCTGAATGACACGGTCTTTCAGGGCTTGCGTTACTTGACCTCGGAATTTTTCAAACATTAAGACAGCGTTTCGCCCATCCTCGCACCTCAAAAATCCCGTCGCACTTCCCCTTCATCGGAATAAGGTTCCGATAACTGAGTAGGACGGTCGCTGGACCGGCGACGCGAGGCTGGCTTTAACGTGTGAGCTCGAATTGGCTAGAGTCTTCCTGGCCGGCATAGTGCCAAATCGGGAAAATGGGCACCAACACCAAATCCTTATCCCAGGTTAACGCCCTTCAGCGATTGTGTATTTGGCTCGTTCAAATACGAATGCATTTCCAATCGGGGGAAAAAGCATGGCCAGGGTATGTGAGCCAGGACCTGCTGATGATGAAATAGTGCCGATGCCGGTTTATGGGGACAAAAGATATCCAAATTACCTGGAACCACGTACCTGGACCCGTTCAGCCGGAAGTGGTGGTGGTTGGCGATGCAGAAATTATGGAATTATGATGGTGAAGCGGGGTACAGTAGGGCGGACAGAGCAAAGGCCCTTGCGACAAATACGGACAGAGCCGGAGCCGGGGGAAAAAGCCAGGTTCAAAGCAAGAGATTTCATTATTCATTACCCTGGACTGCCGCCTCACGATCTGTTCACGGAACCGGGTGCTTTCAGGGTGGATGCTTGTAAAGGGAGAATATTTTGAGGGAGGCAACCTAATCGATGAATACTGAATCTGATCATTCCAATCCACTCGTGGCGATTATCATGGGGAGCAGCAGTGATTGGGAGACCATGCGGCACGCAAGCCTGATCCTCACGGAATTGGCCGTTCCCCATGAATGCCGGATTGTGTCAGCCCACCGCACACCGGATTTTCTCTTTGAGTATGTCGGATCGGCCAAAAGCCGTGGCATCCACGTGCTCATTGCCGGGGCAGGAGGAGCCGCACACTTGCCGGGAATGGCCGCGGCAAAAACGATTCTTCCGGTTCTCGGAGTGCCGGTGCGGTCTCGAGCCCTGCAAGGGTTTGATTCGCTCTTATCAATTGTCCAAATGCCAAAGGGCATTCCGGTTGCGACCCATGCGATCGGCGAGGATGGAGCGGTCAATGCCGCATTGCAGGCAGCAGCCATTCTTGCCGTATCTGATCACGGCATCGGCCAACGACTCAAAGCCTATTATGACCAACGACACACCCCTGCACTGGAGAAACTCATATGAATATCATCCTTCCTGGTGGAACAATCGGGATATTGGGCGGAGGCCAACTTGGTCGCATGCTGGCCATGGAAGGCCGCCGGATGGGGTATCGGATTGGCGTGTTAGATCCCGTTGAGAATTGTCCGGCCGCTCAGGTTGCGGATTTTTTTGTGGAATCAGAACTGACAAACACGCAACGCGTGATGGACTTTGTCTCTCAGGTTAATGTGGTGACCATTGAGACCGAACTGGTGCCTTGGATGCTTCTTGCCGACATTGAAATGGGTCAAGCAACCCGTCCATCCTCTTCCGTGCTCGCTCTCATCCAGGATCGACTGGTTCAACGAGAGTTTCTTCAAGATCACGGTTTTCCACAAACTCCTTTTGCCTCGGTCAAAGATCACGCCACCTTGACCGCTGCGGCTCAACACGTGACATTCCCGGCTATTTTAAAGAAGCGCCGTTCAGGATATGACGGTAAAGGCCAAATCCGGGTTACCGGCGTGGACCATCTGAATGAGGCCTGGCGAGAATTAAAGGAAGTCCCGTGTGTTCTGGAAGCCGTCGCGCCCTTCAAGATGGAACTATCGGTAGTGCTCGCCCGCAGTCTTCAGGGAGAGATTCAACTCTATCCCCTGGCTGAGAATGCCCATCGGCAGAACATCCTCCATACCACACGCGTGCCGGCCCGGGTAGCGGACACGATCCGTTTACGGGCGAAGGAGCTTGCCGTTTCCCTCTCAGAAGCGCTTGACTACTGCGGAGTCATGGCGGTGGAATTGTTTCTTCTCCAGGACGATACTTTGTTGATCAATGAGATCGCTCCCCGGCCTCATAACAGTGGACA
>JBATLR010000033.1:0-2992 GCA_049289415.1 Nitrospirales bacterium | reverse complement strand
AGTTAAACAGGTGACGGTGGTCGTCAATAAAATGGACCTGGTCAATTACCGGGAAGACACCTTCCACGCCATCGAAAAAGAATACCGGGAATTTCTCACTCAATTGAACGTCATTCCCCAATACGTGATCCCCGCGAGCGCCAAACAGGGCATCAACATCATCAAATCAAGCCCGGAAACCCCGTGGTACACCGGACCATCCGTATTGGATTCCCTGGCGCATTTCCATCTGGAATCCAAACGTGCCGAACAAACACTTCGTCTTCCCATCCAGGACGTATATAAGTTCGACGCCCGCCGGATTTTAGTTGGCCGGATCACGGCAGGAAAACTCAAGATTGGTGACCGGCTGGTCTTTTCCCCCTCCAACAAGTCAGCCAATATTGAAACGATTGAAGCGTTTAATATCGATCCACCGCCAACGCAAGCCGAAGCCGGCCAATCCGTCGGCATTACCCTGGATGAACAAATTTTTGTGGAACGGGGGGAAATTGCGACACACGATGATGCCAGGCCGCTGGTCTCCACCCGCATTCGTGCCAACTTGTTCTGGTTAGGAGGGCGTCCCTTAGAAACCCGCCGGCCCTATGTCTTACGACTGGCCACCCGGGAAGTCTCCTGCGAAGTGGCAACCATTCATCGCATTGTGGACGCCACCAATTTAGACGACCGACAGACCCAAACCACCGTGAAACGGAATGAAGTGGCCGATATCACACTTCGGACCAAATCTCCCATCGCCTTTGATCTCTATGCGCAGTTCGAGACAACCGGCCGCTTTGTGTTGGTGGATGAGTACGATGTGGCAGGAGGGGGAATCATCACGGAACTGGTCCAGGATGACCAGGAAGATTTTCGAACGGAGGCGCGCGAACGGGATTCCGCATGGGTCAAGGGAGATGTGGGAGCCGAAGACCGGGCCCAACACTATGGACATCGAGCGGCGGTGGTCTTACTCACCGGGCCCGATGTGACCGCAAAAGGATTTCTGGCTCGAAAACTGGAAACCGTGCTCGTCGCGGAAGGCCGGCATGCCTACCTTCTCGCGCCGGAGAATCTGCAACGGGGACTTGATGCCGATCTCGTTGACACGAAACCGGATGAAATCATCCGACGGTTTGGCGAAGTCGTGCGGTTGCTGACCGATACAGGCTCACTGGTGATTTCCACAACCAATGCCCTCAAAGAACCGATGAAACACATCGTACAAACCGTGCAAACGTTGGTGAACCCGATCCCGGTCATCACCATCCACATGGCCAAAGATTTACAAGGGCCTCAGCCGGATACCGATCTGATTTTTGCAGGGCCGGAAAATTTCGACGACTGCACCCACCAAATCATTGATTTGCTCAAAGCCAGGGGGATACTAACTGAACCTCCCAGGGGCCGTGCCGACTTCCAGTACTCCATTTAAGCACTCCCCCAACCCTAGGTTTACCTCCCCTTTCCAGCCTTCCTTTCTTTTGGTGCCATGTGACTGCCCGCAAAGGGGTAAACAGAGGCCCTTTCTTCAGATGCGGGCTCTTTGCGAAAACGGGAAACTCACCCCTCACATATTCCTAGCCACTCCCTTTACACATAAATCACAGGGCCATAAGAAAAAGAACGCACAAACGCGTTTTTGATCAAGAAGGATCGGACAACTTTAACCCCGCAATGCCCACAATAATGAGGGTAATACAGACTAATCTGACAGCATTTTTCGGCTCATCAAATAACAGAATACCCAAGAGAACCGTGCCCACGGCACCAATACCCGTCCATACCGTGTAAGCGGTTCCCATTGGGATTACCCGGAAAGCCAACGACAGGCAAATCATACTCACGGCCATGGCCACCAGGGTGCCAACACTCGGCCATAACCGGGTAAACCCATCCGTATATTTCAATCCCGTGGCCCAGATGATTTCAAAAATTCCTGCCACCACCAACAACGTCCACGCCATAGGTCTCTACTCCTTCCTCTTCTCCGCTCATGAAATTGAATGGCATCACCCATCCCTAAAAAATCATTCTGTACCCCTACCAGAGGGTACGAGAAAAATCCCAACCGAAGTAGATTATCCCAAAAGAAGGATCCCGGAACACCTTAAAAAACTTACTCTGGAATGAACGGAGCTTGAGAGTGCCTCAGACTTCAAAGGGCTCCAGGGTTTCAGCGGAAAAAATGATGACGGAGTTGAAGGTCTTGTCCCCTTGGCACACAGTCGCTTGATCTTTCATCTTTGGTAGCTATCTTGTATAGAAAAAGAACAATCCTCCCAAAGGTAAAGTTTGTGAATTTAAAGGGAGAATCAGTGTATAATAAGGGAACTCTCTGATTGTCAGGGAGAAAATGTTGAACGTTAACATGGGGGTGATTGGCTTCGACGGGAATCAAGAGGTCAACAGAGCGTGTCGAGCTCTCGGAGTCTCGTAAAACCTTCGGGAAAACATTAAGTGCCAACGATAACTTGGCTCTCGCGGCTTAATTGACCGCGACGTCCCTCCTCTCTTTGCCTGCGGGTGAGGAAGGGGCGTCACACTGCAGGCTGGTCCAAAGCCGGTGCTCAGCGGCGGCGGACGAGAAAATTCTGGGCTAGCGGGTGCTCTAAGCCGGTCGGTGGGCGTGGGCAACTGCGAATAACAAATCATCGGCTACACACGTAGGGCTGTTGCGCTGAATGTTCTCGGACAGGGGTTCGATTAACAAACATGGTCGCCCCGGGGAGCAATCCTCGGGTGAACACGGGGCTCATTCGGTGAACCCTACCGCCCGCACAAACGGGCCATGGCAACGCCGAGGGGTCGGAGGAGGCTAACTCTTCTGGCCCTGTAGAGACTCAGAGACCCGCTGGTCCTAAGATGAGCGGGCACTCGGAGCATCATCCGATGCTAAGACGCCCCGCATCCCACGTGGATGAAGGCATAGTCCGGCCCACGCTGAAAAGCATGGAACATCCGTCCCCTCACCTCCACCAATCGGCCTCTGGATCAAACGATCCAGAGG